>JANOZA010000079.1:0-3761 GCA_031429155.1 Verrucomicrobiota bacterium
GCCTCCTGCACATCCCCGGATAAGTCCGCGCACAACGGCAGCGCCGACACCATCTACACCGGCGGCACCATCATCACGATCAACGATGCGGCCCCCTCCGCCGAGGCGCTCGCGGTGAAGGACGGCAAAATCCTTGCCGTCGGCGCGAAGGCCGACGTGCTCAAGACCAAGGGCGCCGCGACGAAGGTCGTGGATCTCGGCGGGAAGTCGCTGCTGCCGGGGTTCGTGGACAGCCACAGCCATTTCAACAACGCGCTCAGCATCGTGAATTGGGCCAACGTCTCCCCGCCGCCCGTCGGCCCGGTGTCCGACATCCCCGGACTCATCGCCACGTTGAAGGCGCACGCGGAAAAGATGAAGCCGAAGAAGGGCGAGTGGCTCATCGCCTACGGCTACGACGCGAACGAGCTGGCCGAGAAGCGCGACGCCACCGTGCTCGATCTCGATCCGGCCTTTCCTGACACCCCGGTGATGATTCAACACGTCTCAGGCCACGGCGCGGTGCTCAACTCCGCCGGCCTCGCGAAGGCGAACATTTCGGAGAAAACCCCGACGCCCGCGGGCGGCGTCATCGCCCGGCTGCCCGGATCGCAAAAGCCCGCGGGGCTGCTCATGGAGACGGCGTTTCTCCCCATCTACGCAAACATGCCGCAGCCGACGGAGGATGAGAAAGTCGCCGCCTGCAAGCCGGCGCAGGAGGAGTATGCGCGCCACGGCTACACCACCATGCAGGAAGGCGCGACGCACTACGGCGACTACCTCACGTTGAAAAATGCGGCGGAGAAAAAGTTGCTCTTCCTTGATCTCGTCACGCTGCCGCTCATCACGGACCTGAAGGCCTTTCGCAGCGTGGACTTCAAGGACACGGCCTACCACAACCGGCTCAAGATCGGCGGGATCAAACTCCTGGGCGACGGCTCGCCGCAGGGGAAAACGGCGTTCTGGACGAAGCCGCTGCTCACGCCCGGCCCCGGCGGGGAGAAGGAATGGCGGGGCGAGCCTACTTTCCCCTACGAGACGTTCGCCGGCATGGCGAAGGCCGCGCTTGAAAAGGGCGCGCGCATTTCCTGCCACTGCAACGGCGACGCGGCGGTTGACAGCCTGTGCAAGGCGCTCGACGCGCTCGGTGCGAAGGCCGCGCAGGACCGGCGCGACGTGGTCATCCACTCGCAATTCGTCCGCGCCGATCAGCTCGACCGCTACGTGGAGCTGGGACTCTCGCCGTCATTCTTCACCAGCCACGTGTTCTTCTGGGGCGACGCGCATTTGCTGAACACCGGCGAGGAGCGCGCCTCGTTCATCAGCCCGCTGGCGGCGGCGAAAGCGAAGGGCATCCATTTCAGCAATCACACTGACTTCTTTGTCACGCCGCTCAATCCCTTCATGACCATGTGGACCGCCATGACGCGCCAGACGCGCAGCGGCAAAGTGCTCGGCCCCGATCAACGCGTGGACGCCGCGACGGCGCTCAAAGCGATTACGCTCGATGCCGCGTGGCAATACAAGGAGGAGAAAACCAAAGGCTCGCTTGAAGCCGGCAAGCTCGCCGACCTTGTCATCCTCGACAAAAACCCGCTCACCGTGGACCCGATGACCATCAAGGACATCAAAGTCCTGGAGACGATCAAAGAGGGGAAAACCATTTACTCCAACTAAGCCAATTATGAAATCTGCCTGTATCTTGTTCCTCACTGCATCCTCCCTGTTCGCCGGGACGAATTCCCCGCCCGCACCGGCCCCGCCAGCGGCTGCCACTTCGTTGTGGGAGCGCGAGACGCTCACCGGCGACTGGTTTGGCCACGGCGCGGCGATGCGGGAGCATGGCATCAACCTCTCGGGGTCGCTCACGCAGTTCTATGGCGGCCTGATCTCCGGCGACGGCACGAATGACTGGGAAGACGGCGGGAAGCTGGATGCGTTTCTGCGCGTGGATGGGTCGAAGATCGGGCTGTGGAAAGGCTTCGGCATCAGTGCGCACTACGAACTCAACTACGGCCATGTGAACCAGTCGCCCGGCGGCGTGCTGCTGCCGGTGAATACGGCGCTCCTTTTTCCCGGCGGGAATCGAACGCTGAGCGACCTCTCGCTTTATTTCACGCAGCAGTTTGGCAAGCGCGTCACGCTGATGGCCGGCAAGATCAACATGGTGGACATGTATGATGCGGGCCACGACTTCAGCGGCGGGCGCGGCGTGGAGGAGTTTCAGCATGTGGAATTCATGGCCCCCATCTCGGGCATCACACCGCCGATGATTGTCGGTGCCATCCTCTCAGTGAAGACCGATGCGGCCAGCTACACGCTGATGATCTATGATCCGGCCAGCCGCACGCGGCAGACGGGATTAGAGGATGCGTTTGAGAAAGGCGTCACCTTCAATGGTGCGGTCGGCGTGAGCAGCAATTTCGGCGGTAAGCCCGGCAAGCACTCGTTCAGCGCGGCTTACAGCACGCAGGACGGACTCGACTTCCGCGACATCCCGGAACTCATCATCCCCGGCGGCCCGCCCGCCGCGCAACTCGGGCACCGCTGGTATTTCTCCTATGGCTTCGAGCAGACGCTTTGGCAGTCCGCGACCAATCCGAAAAAAGCATGGGGCCTGTTCGGGCAGGCATCCATGTCCGACGGCAATCCGAATCCTGTCGAGTGGTCCACCTTCGCGGGCATCGGCGGCTCCAGTCCACTGCCCGGGCGCGATTACGACAAGTTCGGCGTGGGCGCGTTCTATCTGAGCTTCAGCGGCAACTTGAAGGACGCCATCAGTCCCAGGGCACTGCTGCGCGACGAGTACGGCGCCGAGGTCTTTTACAACTACGCCGTCACGCCGTGGTTCCGCGTCACCGCCGATCTGCAAGTGGTGCGCCCGGGGACGGACAATGGCACAGCCGTCATCGGCGGGCTGCGCGGGCAGATCAATTTTTGAAGACCACCAACCATGACTACTTCCCAATCGAACCCCATGAAACCAGACCCTATGCTCAAATCCACCATCAGCGCCCTGTGCGGGCTGCTACTCCTCACCGGCTGTGATCAAAAGCCGGCGGCATCCACCGAAGCCAAGCCCTCCGCCGGCGAGGTCGCCGAGACCATCTACACCGGCGGCCATATCATCACGATCAATGACGCCGCACCGTCCGCCGAGGCCCTCGCGGTGAAGGACGGGAAGATTCTTGCCGTCGGCGCGAAGGCCGATGTTTTGAAAACAAAGGGCGACGCGACGAAGATCGTGGAACTCGGCGACAGGACGCTCATTCCCGGCTTCGTGGACGGGCACAGTCATTTTGGCGGAGTCGGGATTCAGACCGTCTCGGCCAATCTCTTGTCACCGCCCGACGGGCCGGTGAAAAACCTCGCGGAGGTGCAGCAGGCGCTGCGCGATTTCATGGCGACTTCGCCAATGGTGAAGACACACGGCATCGTGTTCGGCATGAACTACGACGATTCCCAGCTCGCCGAGCACCGCCATCCGACACGGCACGACCTGGACGCGGTCTCGACCGAACTGCCGATTGTCGTCGTGCATCAGTCCGGCCATTTCGGCGCCCTCAACAGCAAGGCGCTGGCCAAGGCCGGCATCACCGCGGAGAGCGTTGATCCCTCCGGCGGCATTATTCGCCGCGAAGCTGATGGCAAGACGCCGGATGGCGTGTTCGAGGAAAACGCATGGTTGAGCGTCCTCTTCAAACTGGTCCCGCCATTCACGCCGGAGGAAATCACCGCTCAACTCGAGGCGAGCCAGGACATCTACATGGCCAACGGGTTCA
>JANOZA010000080.1:0-4560 GCA_031429155.1 Verrucomicrobiota bacterium
GTGCTCGTGGACGATGTCTCGGTGCGCGAAATCACGACCGCGTCCGGCGTGGAGTTGATGCAGAACGGTGCCTTCTCGACTGCGCTCACTCCTGTCTGGCGCGTGCTGGGGAATCACGACGCGAGTTCCATCGTGACCGACGCCGGCAATCCCGTGCTCGCGCTGCGCGCGTCCGGCCCGCTGTTCTACATGCACAATCTACTGGAGACTTCGCTCAAAACCGGCGGCGCGCTCGTGCCGGTGGTCAATGGCCGGCAATACACGATTTCCCTGCGCGCCAAGTGGCTGCGTGGCTGCCCGTGGCTGCACACGGAGTTCTATTATAATAAGGTGGCGAAGACATTCCTACTCGCACTGCCGGCGGAGAGCGGCACGCCAGGCGCGCAGAATTCCACGTTCGTCGCCAACCCCGGGCCGACCTTCACCGGCGTCATCCATGCGCCCGCAGTGCCGGCAGCGGCGGAAGCGGTCACCGTCACCGCGCGCGTGGGCGATCCGCAGAATGTCGGCACCGTCACGCTGCGCTATGCGGTGAATGGCGGCGCGTTTGCCTCCGCCGCGATGACCGCCGGCGCGGGTGGTGTTTATACTGGAACTATCCCCGGCCAGGCCGCCGCGGCGATCACGCAGTTCTACCTGGAAGCGACGGACGCCGCGTCTGCGGTGGCGACCTGGCCCGCGGCGGGTGCGGCATCCCGCGCGCTGATCAAAGTGAACGAAGGCGCCGCGCAGGCCACGAAGCAAAACCTCCGCATCATCACCACCGCGGCGGATGCCACGGAACTCGCCAGCCAGGTGAACATGCTGAGCAACCGCCGCCGCGGCTGCACCATCATTCACAACGAACGCGAAATCTTCTACGACGGCAAAATCCGCCTGCGAGGCAGCATGTACAGCCGCAGCAACAGCGCGCTGGCCGGCGAAAGCGTCACCTTCCCCGCGGACAAGCTCTTCCGCGGCACACAGCGCACCATTTCCGTGCGGCGCTCCGGCATGAACGAGATCGTCGTCAAGCACGCCATCAACGCCGCCGGCGATCTGCCTGACAACTACAACGACATCATTCACCTCATCAGCTTCCGCAGCGACATCGTGGGCGCAGCGCGCATGGAGATGGAGCGGTTCAGCAACAGTTGGCTCGACGAATTTTACCCCGAAGGCTCCGACGGCACGCAGTTCAAGCTGGAGGGCATCCGCGTGCCGACGCTGACTTTCCAAAACGGCTCGTTCCCTGTGAACAATCCCGAGGGCTTCAAGAATCTGACCACGAGCGGCATGGGCTGGGTCGTGGAACTCGACCTCGCCGACCTCGGCGCGGACGGCGAGCAATACCGCCACGGCTTCCGCTGGCTGAACAACTTCTCGCGCAACGACAACGCGCGCTTCGTGCAGATGTGCCGCACCCTAAGCATGCCTGTCGCCACAGCCCCGCAGGGCGCAGCCTTCGAGGCCGCCATCGAGCCGCTCATGGACGTGGACGAATGGATGCGCACCTTCGCCATGATGTCGCTCTTCGGCATCGGCGACGTTTATTCGCAACCGCCCGGCACCGTCGCCACCATCAGCAATCCGCATAACCTCAACTTCTACATGCCGCCGACGCCGGATGGCAAAGTGGCCGCCATTCCGTGGGACTGGAATTTCGTCTTCAGTCTCTCCACCAGCGCCCCGCTCAGTGGCGACAAGAACATTCAGAAGGTGATCAACCGACCGCGCTTTAAGCGGCTCTTCCTTGGACACCTCAAGGATCTCATCGCCACCTCGTTCAACGCCGCCTACATGAATCCGTGGCTCGCCCACTACGGCAGCGTCACCGGCGAGAGCTATACCGGCTACGCCACGAACATCACCAACCGCATCGCGTCGGTGAACACTCAGATCAACGCGCAGATTCCGCCCGTCGTATTCAACATCACGACCAACGGCGGCGCGAACTTCACCACTGCCGGCGCGACTACGGTGCTCCAAGGCGACGGCTGGGTGGACGTGCATGAGATTCGGCTCAACGGCTCGCCGGATTCGCTCGCCGTGACGTGGACAGATGAAAACTCATGGAGCCTCACCGTGCCGCTGGGCACGGGCTTGAACACGATCACGCTCATCGCGCTCAATCGTCAGGGCGGCAGCGTCGGCACAGACAGCATCGTCATTACCAACACCTCCACGACCGAGCAGGCCGCTGCGGCGAACACAGCGATCAGCGAGATTCACTACCATCCCGCGACCGGCGGCGCGGAGTTCCTGGAGGTGATGAACATCTCCCCGGCGAACTTCGTGGACTTCACCGGCTGCGCGTTCACCGCGGGCATAGACTATAATTTCCCCGCCGCCACCATCCTGCCGCCGGGCGGACGCTTCGTCATTCCCGCTGCGCAGTTCCTGAACACCACCGCGCTCAACAACGGCGGCGAACGCCTCACGCTCGAAGCGCCCGGCGGCGTCATCATTCGCAATTTCATCTACGACGACGAACCACCCTGGCCGCTCGCCGCGGACGGCCTCGGCCCCAGCCTCGTGCTCATCGCGCCGCAGACGAACCCCGATCACAACGTGGCCGCCAACTGGCGCACCAGCACCGCGGACGGCGGCAATCCCGGCACGGAAGACGCCATTCACTTCACCGGAGTGCCCGGCGACGACGAAGACCAAAACGGCTGGACCAACCTGGTGGAATACGCGCTGGGAGCAGACCCGCAGATCACGCATCAGATGACCGCGGAAGGCCTCACCTTTACCATCCCGCGCGTGCCGAATGCCGACGACGCCGAAATCACCGGCGAGGTCAGCACCGGCCTGACTGGCTGGACCGCCGCCGAACTGATCGCTTCCACAGGCACCAGCCTGACGTATCGCGTTCCCGTCGCGCTCCTCACAGAAAACCGCGTCTTCCTCCGTGCCACCGTCCGTCTGAAGTGAACGGACTCACGCCAGAATATCTTCGATCACTTCGCCGTGGTCGAGTTCGAGGCGGCGGCGGCCTGGGACTTCGAGTTTGTGACTGTCGAGGCCGAGCAGGTGCAGGGCGGTGGCATGGATGTCGGTGACGTAGTGACGATCTCGGACGGCGTGGAAGCCGAGTTCGTCCGTGGCACCGTGGGCGATGCCGCCCTTGATGCCGGCACCGGCGAGGAAGGCGGAGAATCCGTGCGGATGATGGTCGCGTCCGTCGCCCTGGGCACCGGGGGTTCTTCCGAACTCAGTGCCGCACACGACCGTGGTGTCCGCGAACAGACCGCGCTGTTTGAGATCCTTGAGCAAGCCGGCGATCGGCTGGTCCACCTGAGCGGAGAGGTCGGTGTGGTTTTGCTTGATCCCGCCATGCGCATCCCACGCGCCGCCGCCACCCCCGCCGTGGAAGATCTGCACGAATCGCACCCCGCGTTCCACAAGCCGCCGCGCAGTGAGGCAGAGCCTGGCAAAGTCGCCGCAGTGCTTTTGGTCCATGCCGTAGAGCTTCTTGATGTGCTCGCTCTCGGTGTCGAGCGCCGTGGCTTCGGGCACTGCGGCCTGCATTTGGAACGCCAGTTCGTAACTGGTGAGGCGGGCGCGGAGGTCGGGGTCGTCGGGGTAGTCAATGCCGCTCATGGTGTTGAGCTTTCCCAGCAGACTGAGGCCGGCCATTTGTTCCTCCCGCGTGGTGGCGAGCGAACCGCTGCTGATCCACGGGAGCGGATTCGCCGGATCAGCACCCAGCCGAACGCCCGCGTGCTGCGGCCCGAGGTAGCCGGCTCCATGCGTCCACGCACCGCCGCAACAGTCGCCGGTGGGCGTGCCCAGCACGACATACTCGGGCAGGTTCGCATTGTGAGTGCCCAGACCATAGCAGGCCCAAGATCCCACGGTGGGCAGCCCGCCTTCCCTGACATGCCGCCCGGTGTGCCAGGTGAGCTGCGCACCGTGGTCGTTGTCCTTCGTCCACAGCGAGCGCACGATGGCCAGATCATCCGCGCAGGAGCCGACGTGCGGGAACCAGTCGCTCACGACGAGGCCACTCTGTCCGTAGTTTTTGTAACCGGTGTTGAGCGGCATGATGACCTTGCGGTTCTCATGCGCGGGATTGCCGCCGATGATGTTCTTGTTCGCTTCCTTGAGCACGCCGGCGTGCGGCGTTTCCTCGATGCTCTTGCCGGCGTAGGTATTGAGCGCGGGCTTCACATCGAAGCTCTCCACATGGCTGAGCCCGCCGCAGAGGAAGATCCAGATCACCGACTTCGCCCGCGGCTGAAAATGCGGCTGCCCGGTGGGTGGCGCCCACGCCTGGTGCGCCTCCGAGCCGCCGGATTTCCCCAGCATCGCCGCGAGCGCCGCGCCAGTGAATCCCATGCCGGTATCGGCGAGGAACGAGCGGCGGGAGATGCCGGGACAGCGGCGGCTGGAGGAATGTGACGACATGGCGGTCAGAAGAAACGGCCTACCAGTCCTTCCTCTATCCGCCAATGTCCACTCCTGGAATAACCGTGACTCCGCAGTCTGCCGCCAGCCACCGATGTAAACCGGCTGGATGACGGACCCCAGACTAGAGCTTGCTCACTTTCGGAATTTGTGGCATCAACGCACCAT
>JANOZA010000081.1:0-36081 GCA_031429155.1 Verrucomicrobiota bacterium
GGAAGGAGGTCTGTTTCGCGAACGAGCGGCCCCGAGTTCTGTGCAGTCTCCAGATAATCCTCTCCGTTAATCCCCCCTGGGACAGCCGTGTAATTGTCGTCATCATTGTTGAACGGTATAAAGGCTCCAGGCGTTTCCTCCTCCTGTTCTTTCAGGTCGCCGTTCTTGACGTTGTGAGAAACCGTGCGGGCATCAATGTCGCAAGGGACCAGCTTGATGGGGTGGCCCTCCTCAACGTCCTTCTTTTTCACGCCGCGGTGAGAGTCGTTTTTCCAGACTTTGGCGTTGGCGGCATTGGCATCGCTCATCGTTCCGGTCACAGAGCCAATGATGCCGTCGGAATCGTACACAAAGAACTCTCCTACGATCCGGGAGCAGCCCACAGTGTAGTCGAAATCAGGTTTCGGCCTCCGGCTTTTGATCCAGTAAAGCTCGACAAAGTAGCCCTTCTCCGAAGGCGGCAGAATGAACTCCTCCGGCCCCCGCACCCTCCCGGGGCCGGCTGCCTCAAAGGAATACGCGAGTTTGGTTCCCTTGGTTCCCTGGTCGGTGCTCAGGTAAAAGAGCAACTTGTAGTGTTCCGAGAGGCTGCTGCTGTTATCGCCCACCGTAAGATTGACCTTCCAAACCGGCTTGGGATTGGCCGGGTCGGGTTTGTCATTGGGGTCGCTGGGATTGGTGCCGCCGTCTATCTCCTGTTTATCGGTGGCCCCGTCGTTGTCGGAGTCCGCGACGTTCGGATTGGTCTTATATTGCTGCTCCTTGTAGTTGGGCACTCCGTCAGCATCGGGGTCAGCGTTGGGGTTGTTGTATGTCAAAGCGTTGATATTGACACTCTCGAACTGCTTTTCCCATCCGTCCGCCAGCCCGTCATCGTCCGTATCATACTTGTAGGGGTCGGTGCCGAAACCAAGCTCGGTGAGGTTGGTGAGGCCGTCGTCATCGTCGTCCGCCTGGGCCATGTCGGGACGCAGAGGATCGCCGCCGAGGCTGAACATTTGAGCCAGCGTCCACTGGCTGTTCCAGAGTCGGAGGGCCGGGGTGATGGCGGCGAAGGAGTTGAGGGCGTCGTTGCCGCTGTATTTGATGATGTAATTCTCGAACCAGTCGGGTAGGCCATCGGCATCGGTGTCCTGCCATTCGTCGCAGCCGGCTTCGAGATTGGCGGTGGCGCGGGATTCGGCGTCGAAGTCGCAGGCGATGGCGGTGGCGGTGGAGGTGCCGGGGAGGATTTCCGAGGTGTAGGAGACGTAGGAAGCCGAGGCAGTGTTGAGGAGATTCGGAGAGGTGGGCGGGAGCGGGCCGGCGAGGTGGATGTTGTCGAAGGCGAGGGTGGGCTTGGTGCTGACGTTTCCGGCGAGCGTGCTGGAGAGATTGTTGCCGGTGGCGGTGAGGGTGGCGGTGCCTTCGAGGCTGGTGTGGGCAGCGTCGTGGACATTGAACCAACTGAGGCTGTTGAAGAGGCTGGTATTGGAACGGTAATAGAGAGCGGCCCCCTGGGGCGAGCGGTTCCAGACGAGGGTGCAGTGGGCAATGATGGGAGCGGGGATGACCGCGCCTGCGGGTGCTTTGACGGAAATGCCGCCGCCTTCGGTGCCGGCCTGGTTGTCCTTGAGGGCGGAGTTGACGATCCATGGGGTGCCGCCGGCGACGCGGATGGCTCCGCCGAGGAGGGCCGCTTCATTGTCGGCGAAGGTGCAGCGGAAGAACTTTGGCGCACCGGAGACGAGATAGACAGCCCCGCCGCTGGCGGAGCCGGTGCCGTTGGCCCCGACGGTGTTGGCGGTAAAGGTGCAGCCCTGCACCTGAGTGGGGGAGGCATCCAGCCACAGGGCTCCGGCGTGGGAGGCGGCATTGGCAGTGGGGCTGAGAGCGGTGTTTTCCGTGAAGGTGCTGTTTTGAATAAAGTTGAGCAAGTTGCCCATACCGGACCATGTGGACAGCAGTTCAGTGCCGGCCAGCGCCCCGCCTTCGGCCGCGTTGTTGCGATAAAAGACGCAGCCGTTGACACGGATGCCGGCAGCCTTCGGAGAATAGACGGCTCCGCCGAAAGCTCCTGCGGAGTTGTAGCTGAACGTGGAGGACAGCAGATGGATATTACCGCGGTTGACCGGGGTGGCGATAGCGATGGCACCGCCGGAACCGGAGGCGGAGCAGCCGAGAAATTCACAATTTTTAGCGGTAATCATGCCGTGGCTTGATTGGGCGGTGTCAGTAGTGGCCTCAGCGTAGGCAGCTCCACCGGAAACGGCGGAACAGGAGATGAAACGGCAGGCATTGAGGCTGAGGTTGAAGTGCCCGGATTTGAGGAGTATGCCGCCGCCATTGGCCCCGGTGAGTTTTCCGCCGCGGATCACGAGATCCTGAAAGGTGTAGGTGCCCATGTAGCCGGTACTGGCCACGATGTTACTCATCTGGATAAAGCGGCGCTGGTCATCCACTGTATCCTGAAGGTCAATGATGGCCTTGCCCGGCCCGTTGATGCTCTTTAGTAAAAAGCTGTTTGAGTAGTTGATAGGAGCAGGGGAAACGAGGTTCCGGTTGCCGGTGCCCTTGTAAATGCCGTCGCGGAGGCAGATACGCCAGCGGCTGTATGGGTTCCAAAAGGCAAGCGAGCGGCCAATGGTGCGAACCGGCGTGGTGAAGGTGGTGGTGGCACCGGCGTCAGAGCCATTGATGGGGTCCACATAGATGCAGGCGGCAGTTTCGGAAGCTCCCGCGTAGCGGGGCTGGTAGCGGTAGAGGTATTCGTCGAAGTTTGTGAAGCCGTCCTGGTCGGCATCCGCAGGACCATCGGAAGGATCATTGGGATTGAACTGGTTGGCAAGTTCCCAGGCACTGGGCATGCCGTCGCCATCGGAGTCGGAGTATTCAATACAGCCGCGGTCAGGCAGCGGATCACGGGGAGCCCCGTCGAGGTCGGTGCCGGGATTGGCCGTGGCATTGCCGGCATTGTAGATGCCGTAGGGCGGCGGGGTGTAGGGGGTGGTGGCGAAAAGTGGCGTGCCGGCGATGAAGTTGGGATTGTAGGTGTTGTTGCCGGTGCCCGCGAGAGTGGTGCTCTCCACGGTGCAGTATGTGGCGCTCCAGGCCGCTGTGGTGTTCAACTGATTCTTGACGTTACCGGTGATGCGGTTGTCCCACAGGATGCAGGAATCCACTGTGATGGGTGCGGCACCGGCAGGGTTGAGATTGCACAGGCCGCCGGTGGTGCTGGCCGAGGTGTTGCTCAGAATGGTGGAGAATTTCACGGCTACGGTGGCCCCCTCGGCGAACGTGACGGCTCCCGTGCCGCCGGTAGAAGTGCCGTTGTTCTGCACAAGGCAGTTGGACACGGTGCCCGAGCAGCCGCGGAAATACATCGCCGAGCCCGCGCCATTGGCCAGGTTGCCGCTGAGGAAGCGGCAGCGCTGGATGCTCACCGGGGAGAATTCCGCGCAGATGGCCCCGCCTTTATCCGCGGCAAGGCCGTTGGTGAAGACACAGTCTTGCACCGTACAAGCGGCGGAATTGACGAACACCGCGCCCCCGTCATCCGAGGCATTGTTCTGAGTAAAGATGCAGCGCCGCAAGGTGACCGGCACCTGGTCGGAATAAACGGCCCCGCCATCGCTGCCGCTGAGTTGCTGAAAGGTAATGTCCTCCACGACCAGCGGGCCGGATGAGGGCGGGTAGGTGGTATAGACTCCGTAGCCTCCGCCCTGTCCATTGATGACAGCATTTGCACGGCCAACTATCGTGACGGGCCGGGAGACGGCGAGGTTGATGTTGCCGCTGCCGGTGAAGGCACCGCCGGAACCGAGCAGGACGACCCGTCCACCGGATGGCACCGCGTCCAGCGCGGACTGGATCCTCTCAAACGGACGGTCAAAAGTGCCAAGCTGCTTGCCGGAGAAGCCTGTTTTCACATAGACCACCGAACCGGCATTGGCAGCGGGGTCTGCGGGATTCGTGCCTTCGTTGAACTCCTCAAAGTTCGTGTAGCCGTCAAGGTCGAGGTCAATGTCCCGGTCGGCAGTGGAGACAGGGTTGAGACCGTAGAGGGATTCCCACTGGTCGGGCATCCCGTCGCCGTCGGAGTCGGTGCCGTTGGCTTTGGTGCCGAGCCAGTATTCGGTGATATTCGTCAGGGTGTCACCGTCCTTGTCGGCATTCCGGTCATTGGCCGAAGCGTTGAGTCCCTGCTCGTATTCATAGAGGTCGGGCAGCGCATCGCGGTCGGTGTCGGTATAGAGCGGGTGCGTATCGCCGGTGATGAAGTCGTCCATCCATGCGGACTGTCCGGTGGCAAGGCGCAGGGTGAAGCTGCCGGCAGTGAGGGCCACGGGCGGGTGATTGATGACAGTGAGCTTGCGGTCCATCCAAAGGTCGGACAACGCGCCGGCAGTATCCGTGCGAACGGTGAGGCGCAGCCAGCGTTTGAGAGTGAGTCCGCTGTCTTCCAGTTCCAGGGCCGGCCCCACGGCATTCCAGACAAACGTGCCGCCGGTCACCGGACGGTAGAGGTAAAGCTGCGCCGTGGGTGATATGCCAGTGCGGGCTAGCATGGCGGGAATGGAATCGAGGAAAAGCTGCGCCTCCCCCATTGGCCATGCCGGGGTCTCTGCGGGCGTGTGCGTTTTGGCTACCGGGAGGCGCACTGTTAGGTCAAGAAAGCGTACCCCCCCCCCCCTGCCGTTGCGCAGGGTTGTGAGAGGCTGCCGGAGGAGGCCGTGGCGGTGAATTTCAGCGACTGGTCGCCGGAGACACTTTGCCCCGTCGTGACTTCAGCCGCGCCGCCGCTGAATGTCCATCCGGCGAAGCCGCTGGTAACAGGACCAATGACCCAGTTATAGGTGGCGTTGGGGCGGGTCTCGAAGTCCTCAGTGAAATTGTCCGCACTGGCGGGCATGATCGAACAGAACAGAGCGAAGGCAGGCAGCAGGGAAAAGAATGGCTTCATAAAATCAGGGGACAGGGGTTTCGGCGGCAGGTGTGGGGAGCGGTGGCGGGGCAAGATCGGAGGGGAGGACGGAAAGTTCGCCGCTGCGGAGCTTTGCGCGGACAGCGTCGTATTCCGCCACGCGGGCCGCAGCCCGGCGGGAGAGGGCCGCGACTTGCTTCGCATAAGGCGCACTGCTTTCCGCGCCCGAGAGTCGCTCGATCTCTGCGAGATCAGCAGCGTGGAGGCGGGCAAACTCAGATGCCGCAGCTTCCACCGTTTCAGCGGCGGGGGCAGCGCCCAACTCCGCCAGCCGGGCAGTCCACGCGGCATCCAGAGAGGCTTGTAGATCACTGGCCTTTGCCGGGGCGCTGGTGCCGCCAGGCGGCCCGGCTGAGAGTGGTGAGTCGCCTGCGTTTTTCCAAAGAACCACGGCGACAGCTCCAATGACCGCTGCGGTCAGCAGGACGAGAGGTAGCTTCAGGGGACGCCATTTTTTCATGTGCCGAAGTCATAGAGTGGATTTGCCAGAGTCAAGAATTCATCTCCGGCACAGAGTGCAGAATCCGCTGCGGAAGTTAAGCACGCGCCCGCGCTGAAATCAGAGCCAGTGGATCCCCGGCTGCTCCCGCAGCTACTTCGCGTTCGGCGTGACGCTGATGTTGTCCATATAAACCGGCTGCTTGCCCTGGAGGGCGAAGCCGAAGAGTCTCGGTTTTGCCGCGGATGGTGGCGGTGGACGTGAGCGCGCCGGTGGGAATGCGGTGCCCGTGCAGCAGTTCGCGCGGCTGGGGCCTGGAAATTACTCTACGGCTTCCGCAGCCGGAAGAATCGCTGCCCGGTGGTGCGCGGCGTGAGGACATAGATCCAGCCGGCGTCGAGCAGCGGCGGCTCGGCGAGGGGAAGCCAGGGACCGGGGCCGAGGTTGATGGAGGCTTGCAGGGACCAGGCGTTGAAGGCGGCGGGCCAGCTCAGTTCCACGGTCGGGCCAGTGTCGCGGATGAAGAGCGGCGGCAAATTACCTGACAGCACGGCGGAGAGTTGTAGATCGAAGTTCAAATCCGCGCCGATGATCGAAGCCTGGTGGACGGACACGGCGAGGAGGTTGCGCCCGGCGATTAGTTTTTTCGAATCAAGCAGGTAGTGCCTCCACTGGGTCTGCGCGGGGGCGGGGATTTCGGTCAGGGCGAAGTCGCCGACTCCGGCACCGGTCGCGAGGTTGTCGGTGAGGACACGGGCGCCATTGAGGTGGACGGCGATGCCGTCGTCGCGCTGCACCATGAGGTGGAGCGCGGTGTAGAGCGAAGGATCCGCGACATCGAAGATGCGGCGGAAGAGGACGGACGGATTCTTCAAAGTGCCCGCGGTATTGAGCGCGTTGACTACCGCGCTCTCGCCGCCAATGCCATAGCCGAGGCGGGCGAGACCTTGCTTCCAGTCGGCGGTGACGAAGGAGCTGAGTTTCCAGGTGTCGTCAGGATAAACGTCCTGATCCCAGTAGAGCCAGGCATCGCCGGAGGGGACGAGCACGTCTTCGGCGGCGGCGGGCACGGCGATGGCATCGAGTTCCAGATCAAAGCTGAGGTCGCCCGGCGCGGCGGCGGTCGGGAGGGAGAACTGGTGGATTTCCACGGCGATCACGTTGACGCCGCTGCGCAGATTCGTCGTCAGTTCGGTGCTGGAAATCCAGGTGTCTTCCGCGGTGCCGTTGATGCCGGTGGCGGCGAGCGTGTTCGCAGTCAGCGGGCTGCCGGCGGTGGCGCGCGGCATGTTGCTCTCGGCGATGAGCACGCCGTTGAGATAGACGACCGCACCGTCGTCGCGCAGGAAGCGGAGCTTGAGACTGCTGAGGGCCGCGGCATCGGGCACAGTGAACGTGCGGCGGAAGTAGGTGGTCACACGATAGGGCGCGGCGGGCACCAGCGTCACTTCGCCGTCGCCGCCATAGCCAAGCTGACTGCGGCCCTGCGGCCAGGTGCTGTCGTCCAGCGCGGGGTCGGTGAAATCAATGACGCCGCCGCCGCGCGGGTCATTCGGCAACGCCTGCGCCCAGTAGCGCCACTCCTGCCCGCTGCTGACGAGTGAGACATCCACGGAGGTGACGGACAGCGGCAGGCTGACGTTGAAAATGAATGGTGTCGAAGTCGAAGCCGCGCCGTCGCTCACGTTGACGGTGATGGTGGATTGCGCAGCGATTCCTGGCGCCGGCGCGATGCGGAGCCAGCGTTTGTTCGGCGCGCTGCCCGGCAGAATTTGCAGCCCCGCGGCGGGCACGACGGCCAGATTGCTGCTGGCCGCCGTGACGGTGAGGGAAGCCGGATCGTTGTCTATGTCGTCCACCGTCAGTTCCACGACGGGCGCGAGTTCGCCCATGGCCACGGCCATGCCGGCGAGCGGCTGAATCGTCGGCGCGTCATTCACCGGCGTCACGGTGATGGTGAACTTCCGCCACGTCTCGCTGCTGCCGTCGCTCACCTTGATGGTGATTTCCGTCACGCCGGTCGCGTTAGGCTCGAAGGTGCAGATGAAGACCGGATTGCCGGAGAGGTTGGTGCCAAAGCTGGTGCTGGCATCGCGTACCAGTGCCTGATTCGACGACGCCGCGCTAAAGGTGAGGCCGCCGGACGGAGTCTCGCTGTCGGAGGCGGTGAAGGCGGCGGTGACATGCGCATCCTCCGGCACCACTTTGTTCGCGATGCTGCCGACGAGGGGAGCCTGACGGAAGCCCAGATCAGCATCGAAGGACACATCGCCGCTGCCGCGCGTGCTCGCCGCGTCGTGAACTTCAACGACGAGCGTGCTCGATCCGCCGAGGTGCAATTGTGCGCTGGTGAGCGGGACGATGGTCCACTCGCTCTCGTCTGCACCTTCCACACTGAGCGGCGTGCGCGTGGCGTGGGTGACAAGTCCCGCGGGCAGGTTCTGGCGATAGACTTCCACGCCATCGAGATAGACCACCGCCGAGTCATCGCAGAGCAGCCGCAGCATCGGAATGCCCGCCGGTGCGGCCGGCACATTGAACGAGCGGCGGTAGTAAGTCGTGGCGCGGCCAGGCACGGTGGCGAGGCTCGTCCAGCCAAACGCCGTCAGCAGACCCTGCCCGTACACAAAGCGCGAGGTGCCGGTCTGCCACGCGCTGTCGTCGTAGGCGGACTCTTTCCAGGCACCGCCGGGCGCGGCGGCGGCGTCCCAGTATTTCCATGAGCCGCCGCTCGTCACGAGGGCCGTGCCAGGAGAGACCGGACGCACGGTGACGTTGAACTGTTCGATGCCGGAAAGCACGCCGTCGCTGGCTTTCACGGTGATCAGCGCGACGCCGTGCTTGTTGGCGGCAGGTGTCAGGTGGATCAGCCGGGTGGCACCTCCCAGCGTGCCGATGAGAATGCTTCCTGCGGGAAAGAGCGCCGCATTATCCGAAGTCGCCGTCACGACCAGATCGCCCGCCGGCGTGGTCGCATCACTCACGGTGAAGCTCAAGTTCAGGAGCGTGCCGTCTTCATCTATCGTGTAGTTGGGGATCGTCGAGACTGACGGCGGCTGGTTCACGACGACGGAATAGGGCATCGTCAGGGTGACGACGCCGCCGTGTTTGTCCGAGACAATGCACTTGATGGTCTTGGACCCGGTGGTGGCGAAACTGGCGCTCACCGACGGGACGTTGGCAAACGGTCCGGCACCCGGCACCTGCCAGTGCCAGGCCAGGTCATCGCCGTCCGCATCCGTCGCCAGGCAGGTGAAAACGATCTTCTGGTTCACCGCTGCCGCTGGCGAAGTGGCGCTGAGGCTGCCCGTGGGAGCGACATTGCCGGCGGGAGTGTCGTGTTCGATTTCCACCACCAGCTTTCCCGTGTCCGGGTCGGCTGAAAGGTTGGTGATGTGGACGGTGTGGAGGGTGCCCTGAGTTCTCGTGATGGAGAAGGTACGGCCCGGGAGGAGCGGGGAATCAAGATTGCCGCTGATGTCGGGCGGGTCGCCAGGCTCATGATTGGGTGTCTCTGGCGTTCCATCATAGAGCCATGTCTTCGGGCCTGATTTGGAGCCGATATGGATCAAAGCGCCTCTGGCCAAATACGGATGGGCAGGGTCATGCAGCCGGTATTCGACAAAGAGCGGGGTCTGGACAGTCGCGGTGGGATCGGCGAGATCCAAGGGCACCTGCAAGCCTCGGACGCCGCTGGTTTCATCCCGATCATGATCCTGGATGGTGTAGAGTCCATCGGTGACGGCGACCGGCACATTGCTGTCATCCAGCCAGCGCAGCCAGTGCTTGTAGCGCACATTGTAGGCGAGCACGCTGTGGCCCATGGTGTCATAGCGGTCGCCGTATTCCGCACCGTATTTTAGATAGGCAGTGCCATTAGCGGCCGTGGCCAACTGCGGCACGGTCCAACGGCTGGAGCTGTGACTAAGGCCCAGATTGTGCCCCAGTTCGTGGAGGGCGACGTCAATGGTGCTCGCCACATCAGTACTGCGCAGGAGGGATAGTTTGGCCCCCACCTGGGCGACGCCACCCCACTGGACAGTGGACCCGAAGGACCCCGGCTCCGGAGGATCCGACGCATCCCTCAGCGGCACATCGCCCGCCAGGACAATGAGGTAATCGTAGGTGGTGGCGGGCCGCCCATGGGTCTTGGCCCAGGCCTCGGCCAGCTTCCAAATTTCATGGAGTCCGTCCACGTCATCGTAATCATGCGCTGACGTGATCAATGACAGGTGGGGGGTGATGAATGAGCCCGTGCTGCTCACGCCGCTGATGGTGCAGCGTCCCTGTGACCACTCCTGCCAGTTCTGCCCGATACCGGCGAGGATGTCGTTGCAGTCGGCCTCGGTGAAATCCTGATAGGTATACTCACCAAAGCTGACACGCACCAGGCCCACACGCTTGGAACCCGTGGTCCACGCTGCGACGCCGCTGGCGCTGGGATTCGGAACCGCCTGTCCGGCCCCGCCGGAGGCTGCCGTGATCGTCTCCTCAGAGCGATAGCCAAATCCCGGTGGGAGCAGGCTTTCGGCTTCGGTGGCGCTTTCCAGCGTGTTCGCTGCATGGCCCGGTCCGCAATAAAACGCCACTGCCGTGCCGGTCTTCACGGCCACTTCGGTTTCAGTGACGCCGGTCGGCAGTTGTGAGACGGGGCACTCTGGGGGCGAGGCCAGCGCCTGCTTTGCCTCCGCCCGTTCAATCGGTTCCAGCACCCGGCCCGGCCACTGACTGATCGCCATCTGGCCATCCAGAGCGATCCCGTGCAGCGGCACATCCCAGCGAGTCGGTTGACCATCGCGCCGGCCATAGACAAATGCCGTGTAGCTCTGCCCGCCAGCCAACACTGCCTTGTACCGGGTCGCCACGGTATCTGCTGGCATCGTTTGCCCCTCGGTCGCTGGGCTGATGGCCGTCACCAACAAGTCACCGCGCGCATCCACCTTCTCCTCCAACTGCGCGGCCACCGATGCCGGCATCGCGCGGCGCACCGCCTCCGGCACCGCCAGTTCCAGGGCCCGTTCCGGCAGCCGCCGGATCATCACCTTCAGCGCCACCCGCCGCTCCGCCGCCAGACGTTCTCCCTCCGCCACCAGCCCCGGACGTTCCGCCGCCGGCAGCGCCTGATAGTGTGCGGCCCAGTTTTGAAAGGCGGCGAACGGCGGCTCCGTGACCGCCACTTTCCACTGCGCCTCCTGAGCCCGCGGCAACTCCCTGCGATCCGTCACCGCCGCAGGTGGCGGAACCAGCGTACCGGTTTTCACCACCGCCTCTGCCGGCACGCCGGAAATTATCCGGTCCTCCCGCGTCGCCGGCAGCAGACAGAACAGGAGCAGGGGAAGCCCCAGCCAGAGAAGTAGTTTCGGATGCAGGCGCGGTGTTTTCATGGATAGGAGTGGGGACCGTGGGCCACCTCTACCATGCTTAGGAAGACACTGCACGATAGTGTCTAAAAATCTGACGCGAGGGCCCGGGCCGTCGCTCCATCGCTGGCTTCTCCTCGCGCTATGTCACTACTTCGCGTTCGGGGTGACGCTGATGTTGTCCATGTAAACCGGCTGCTTGCCCTGAAGCGCGAAGCCGTAGAGTCCGGGGCTGCCCTGCTGGTGGGCGTTCTTGTGGGGGACTTCGATGGTCCATTTCTCCGGTTCCGGCTCGCCTTTGGTCCAGGCCTTGCCGCGGATGGTGCCGCTGCCGTCGGCGTTGAGGTCCACGCGGGTCTTGAGGGTGTACCACTGTTTGGCAGCGATGGTGAAGGGAGCGGCGACTTTGAGTCGCTCCTGATTGCTGCTGACTTCGATCTCGTTGCTGTTGCCCTTCAGGGTGATGAGGTAGCGCTGGTTGATGACGCCGACTTCGCTCTTCAGGCGGCGGTTGCCGTCGGTCATGACGTCGGCCTGGACGGTGTAGTTCTTCATGTCAGGGCTGCCAATGAAGGTCATGGCGCGCTGGAAGAAGACGGGGGCGAGGGTCTTCACGAGCATCTTGTTGCCGTCAATTTCGCGAATGTCCCATTTGAAGCGGCCACCGATCCACGGGAGCGGCGGGTGGGCGAATTTGATGCCGCTGGCGACTTCCTCCGCCGTGGCTGGCAGCGGCGCGGGCACGGCTCCGGGCGGCGATGGCGGCGGGGCGATGAGGGGCTTGGCCGTGAGCATGTCAGGGAGGAGCACCTGGTTGAGCTCGAATTTCTCAAAGTCCTGGGCGAACGGGATGTCGGGCATGACTCGTCCGCGGATGATGCCGGATGCGGTGCCGCTGGTGGCCTTGAAGGCACCTGCGCTGGCTTTGGCGGCGGCGGTGGCGGCGAGTTCACCTTTGTCGTTGAAGGTGGCGTCGAGGGTGGCGCGGACTTTCGCGGTGGGCGGGATGAATGATTCCCACTTCACGGCTTCCGCCGGTCCTGTCGGGTAGCCATTGGCGTCCACACCGCGGACGGTGAAGGGCGCGGACTTGCCAGGATAGAGAATGACTTCCTGCGGCATCGCCTGGAGGGCGACGGTGGGGCCGGGCGGGGTTTTGGGCAGGGTGAACCACTCGCCTTTGCCGCTGACGCCCTGACCGATTTCAAAGCAATAGAGGTGCTTCGTGGTGGTGACGTAGAGTTTGCCGTTGGAGATGGATGGCGCGCCAAACGCGAAGCCGGCGAGTTTCACTCTGCTGACGATCTCGCCTTTCTCTTTGGTAGGCTTCACGACGAAGAGCAGGCCGTCTTCGCTTGCGGTGTCATTGAGGATGGGAACGTAGAGCAGGCCGTTGGCCCATGTCGGCGAGGAGTGGAGATTGCCTGGCCCGAGCTTGAGCGACCAGAGTTCCTTGCCGTCGGCGGCGTCCACGCACATCAGCGCGCCGGAGGTGACGATCTGGAAAACCATGCCGTCGGCATACGTCGGCGAGCTGGTCTCCGCAGCATAAGGCTGGCGCCAGGCTTCGGCTTTGGCGTCCACGAATGGAACCGGATCCTCCGGCGGCCCGGGCGGGAGCGCCTTGTCAGGAATGGTGAGGGCGGCGAGGCGACCGGTCTCGGTGTTGTCGTGATTTTCTTTGTCGTGAACAGAGATGAGCTTGCCGTCCACGATGATGGCGGAGGAATTGATGCCGCCTTTCGCGCCGCTCCAGCGCCAGAGAGGCTTTCCATTCAGGGGGTTGAGCGCGACGTAGTGACCGCAGCCGGTGGTGCCGTAGAAGGCGGGCGCGCCGTTGCGCATTTCCACGACGCCGGTGCTGAACGAACTGTCATTTGGCGTCACGCCTGGCGTGCTGGCCCAGACGAGTGCGCCGGTCTGTTTTTGGAATCCGTAGAAGCGGTCACGGGCTGGTCCGTCGCCGCCCCAGTTGGCGGTGATGCCGCGCACGATGACGATGTCGCCGACGATGACAGGCGCGCCGGTGCGGCCATTGGGGAAGCTGAGGCGGCCGTAGGCTTCCATCATGCTGATGCGGAACTTGTAGTTCCCGTCGCGGTCGAGACAGACGAATTCGCCAGGAGTCGTGAGCAGATAGATGAGGCCCGTTTCCGGATCTATGGTCGGAGCGCCGATGGCATAGCGGGTGTAGGCATTGTCGCTGAGAAAGTCGGCGTAGGTTTTCTCCCAGAGTTTCTTGCCGGTCTTCTCATCGAGACAGGTGAGTGTCTCGGTGAGTTCGGCACCCGTTCCATGATAGCCGAAAAGAAACACGCGTCCGTCCGCGATGACACACTCGCCGCGGCTGGAGATGTCGTAGGTCCAGACCGGTTTTTCCTTGAAGGCGTTCTTCTCGTATTTCTCCGCACTGCGGCCATCCTGAGACGGGCCGCGCCAGGAATACCAGTTGTCGGCGAATGCCGTAGTGAGGGTGAGGGAGAGCGCGGCGGCTGTCGCGGCGGCACGGGTGATGAGATGGCGGGAGGTGTTCATAGAATAACCGGGGGCAGGCAGTAACGGCAGCCTGGTCCGGTATCTTGCAACCATCAATCCTTCCGTGGAACTGGAGCCGCGCGGCCCGCTGCCGCTATTTCTTCGCCTGAGCGCGCAGGTGATTTTGGTATTCGAGTTGAAGCGACTCCGGGTGCCTCGCATTGATGAGGGCTTCGTCTATGGCGAGGTGGCCGCTGATAACGAGGTGGAGCAGGCTGTCGTCGAAAGTGTGCATGCCGGACGAAGCGCCGATCTGCATCAGGCTGTAAACCTGTTCGAAGCGGTGATCGCGGATGGCGGCCTGGATGGCGCCATTTACGACCATGACTTCGCTGGCCATGACACGGCCCGGAGCGTCGGCGCGGGGGAGGAGGCGCTGGGAAATGACGCCGATGAGCGCGCCGGCCATTTGCGTGATGATCTGTGGCTGCTGCTGCGCGGTGAAGACGTCCACGATGCGGTCCAGCGCGCCGGTGCAACTCCGCGTGTGCAGCGTGGAAATGACGAGGTGTCCCGTCTCCGCAGCGGTGAGAGCAGCGGCGATACTTTCCTGGTCGCGCATTTCGGAGACGATGATGACGTCCACATCCTGACGCAGCGCGGCGCGGAGGGCCGCGGGAAAGCTGTGGGTGTCGTGTCCGATCTGGCGCTGTTTGATGAGGCCGTATTTGTGCTCGAAAGTGAACTCGATGGGATCTTCGACGGTGATGACCATGTTGCTGCGCGTCTCCAGGATGCGGCGCGTCATGGCGGCGAGCGTGGTGCTCTTGCCGGTGCCGGTCATGCCGGTGAGCAGCACAAGGCCCTGAGTGGCTTTGCAAAATTCGTTGATCTGCGGCGAGTGGCCGAGCGAGTCCAGTTCCGGCGCTTCACTGGGCACGTAGCGAAACGCAGCCTCGACGTTGCCGCGGGCGATGTGCGCATTGCCGCGGAACCGGCCCACGCCTTCCACATTCAGCGCGAAGTCCAGCTCCCAGTCTTTCTCCAACCGGGCGCGCTGCGTGTCGGTCAGCACGGCCATGATAAGTTCCCGGATGTGCGTTGCCTCGAAATCGAAATCCTCGAGCGGCGTTATTTTTCCATCAATGCGCGCAGCAGGAGGCGCCCCGGTGGTGAGGTGAAGATCGGAGCCGCCGTGCTCTCGCGTGGCGGCAAGGTAGTCGAGGATGTCGCGTGCCATTCAGGGAAATTAGCAGGATGGAGGATGAAAGCTGAATGATGAATGCCGAAAGGTTTGCCGGGCGCCGTTCGCACCATCCGTCAGTTCTCGAGCGTTACGGCCTGGCAACCGCTCCGGCGCTGGCTACGGCGCGGCCTCGATCGCGGCGCGGAGGAAGCCGCGGGCCTGGCTGCCGAGGCGGAAGGTGCGGTATTCCCAGCCGGGGTTCAGTGCGGGCAGGCCGGCGGTCTGAGCCGGGGTGACTTCGGTGACGGGAGTGGTGGTCCAGTTGGCGAGATCGGTGCTGCCTTGAATGCGGTAGATGATTCCGTCCACGGGAGTGGAGACTTTTTCGCCGGTGCCGGTGAAGGTGGCGCCGGTGCGGATGGGGAGGGTGAGGGCGAGGTAGTTGTTGCCGGCGATGGTGACTGTCTGCTGGGCGATTTTGCCGTCGTCGGTGCCGCTGTTGGGATTTCCATCGGTGGCGTATTCGAGCAGGTTGTTGCGACCATCGCTGTCGTTGTCGCCGCCGGGCACGGAGGTGATGGTGAGGACGCCGGTGGCGTAGTTCATCGTTCCTGCGTAGCCGGGGTTGGTGAAGGTGATGCCTTTGTTGAAGGTGCCGCTGCGGGTGGCGAAATCGAAGAGGTCGTAAGTGGAGCCCACGGCCGGCACGTAGCCGCCGCTGACGGTGAGCCGGAGTTCACCGCCAAAGGCAAACTGGGCGGCGGCGACGAGTTTGTCGAAGCTGGTGAGGCTGGCGATTTCCATGAGGGTGAGGGTGTTCGTGGTGAGGTTAATAACGCTGGTGGAAGTGAGCGTGCCGATGCCCGAGGGGCCGCCGGCACCGGGGGCGACGGTGGCCGGATTGACCGGGAAACTAATGCCGTTTGCCGTCCCTCTGCCCCACAGCGTGCCGCCGGTGCTCACTTGAATCCCGCCGCTCAGCGTTGCGGCATTCAACTGCAAGGTGCCCTGCGCCACGGTCGTCCCGCCGGAAAAAGGATGCGCGCCCGACAGCGTGAGGGTGCCCGCGCCGGCTTTCGTCAGGCTGCCGCTTCCGCTGAGGGAGCCGCTGAGTGTGGCGCTCAGGCCATTGGTGTCGATCGTCGAGACGGTGCCGCTGAGGGTCATGGGCAGGCTGGTGGTCAGGTCGCTGCCGGTGACTTGGATCGTGCCGTCGGCGAGGGTGAAGTCCGCGGTGCCGGTCGCGTGTTTTTGAATGCCATCCACTCCTCCGACCTGGAGCGTGCCGCCGAGCGTGACCGTGCCGGTCGCGTTCACCCAGCCGACCGTCAGCCTGGCACCGGTATCGAGGGGAACGGTGCTTCCCGCGCCGATAAAGAGATTGCCGGTCCCGCCGGGGCCTGTGCCGGTCGCATTGTCGCCCACGGTCAGGAAGCCACCGGCGTTGAGCACGCTGTTGTTGTTCAAAACCCGCACCGTGCCATTGCCTCCCGCCATGCCGATGTGCAGGCCGGCGGTGTTGAGCTGGCCACCGTTGCTCAATTGCAGCCGTCCACCGTCCACCGTCACGGCACCGGCGGAATTACTGTTGCCGCCATTCAGCGTGAGCGTGACCGTGCCGATCTTCCGAAGCGCTCCCGAGCCGTTCAGCGCGCCGTTGAGGATGGCGTTCAGGCCATTGGTGTCGAAGGTGGAACCCGTGCCGGACACACTCATCGGCACGCTGGTGCTCAGGTCGCTGTTCACGACCTTGAGGGTGCCGCCGGCGAGTTTGAAGTTCGACGTGCCGGTGGCGTCCTTTTGAATGCCGTCCGTGCCGCCGATTTGAAGGGTGCCGCCGGGGTTGAGGTTGACCGTGCCGTTGGCGTTCACCCAGCCGACGGTGAGTTTCGCGCCGGCATCGAGAGTGACGAGGCCGCCGCCGCCGATGGTCAATATGCCGGTGCCACCGGGGGTGGGCGCGCCGGTGTTATCGCCGACGGTGAGGAAGGGGCCGGCGTTGAGCGTGCCGTTGACATCCACGATGCCGGAGTAGCCGTTCTCGCCGATATGCACACCGGCGGTGGTGAGCGTGCTGGAGACGGCGAGGGTGCCGCCATTGGCCGACAGGGTGCCGTAGGTGTTCGGGACGGTGAGCGAGAACGAGCCGGTGCCGAGCTTGGTGAAGGGACCGCCGCCGGTGATGGCTCCGGCGAAGGCGGTGAAGCCGGATTGATCGAGCACGAAGTGCGCGCTGCCGTGCGCGAGGGTGCCGTTGCCGGAGAGCGAGGAGGCGGAGACGGACGCGCCGTTCAAGTCGAGCGTGCCGGCTGCGATGTCGAGGCCGACATGGTCGGGCAGCGTGACGGAGTTACCGAGGCGGAGGGTGCCGGCGCCGAGCTTGGTGAGCGTGCCGGTGCCGGTGACCGATTGGTTAAGAGTGAAGGTGTTTGCGGTGTCAATGCCGCCGCCGCCGGATGCGAGGCTGATGGCGCGGGAGGTCGAGGCGTAGCCCGCGCTGCTGATTTTCAGGGTGCCGCCGGCGAGGGCGATGCCGCCGGAGGCCGCGCCGAGGTTCGAGTCGCTGGTTACGGCGAGCACGCCGCCGCTGATGGTGGTGCCGCCGAGGTAGGTATTCGCGGCCAGGGGGGAGAGCTGGCCGGAGCCGAGCTTGGTGAGGCCGCCCGCGCCGCTGAGGACGTTCAGGATGCCGGTGTCGAAGCCATTGGTATCAATGAAGCCGCCGCCGGAGAGGAAGGTGACGTCGCCAGCCTCGAACCCACCGAGGAAATTGCCGTTCACCGCCGTGGGACGGAGAATGCCGCCATCGAAAACGACCGAGCCGGAGCCATCCCCCTCGGTGATCATCTTCGCCTCGATGACGCCGCGGCTGCCGGCGGTGCCATTCAGGTAGAGGATGCCGGACGAGGAGGGCGCGTATGCCAGAACGGGCGAGGAGAAGGACGCCGTGCCCTGGTCCGCGACGGTGAGGGAGCCGGTGCCAAGATTGCCGATTACGGTGTTGTAGGGGAAGCTATCCTGGACTTGGAGCACGCTCCCGGCCCCGGAGACGGTGACACTGCCCGCACCGGACAACACGCCGACGGTAAAACTACTCGCTGCGACGAGCGAGCCGCCGTTGAGGATGTTCAGGGTGTTGTTGCCATCCTCGGCCACGATAAAGCTGGTGGCAGACCAACTGGATTGCGCGCCCGTGATGGTCATGGTGCCCGAGACTCCTCTCAGAGCCGTCGAGCCAGCGATGACCGAGCCGCCATTTTCCACGGTGATGGTGGAAGTGCCCTGGCTTCCACCGGTGAAAGATGAGGTGTGGAGGTTGCTGCCCGAGCCGGAGACCTTTAATATGCCCTGCGCGCTCGCCCCCGTGCCGAGAATCATGTCGCCTGCGGTGAGGGAGGCACCATTGAGGACGTTCAGGGTGTTGGTGCCGATGTCGGCCACGGTAAAGCTGGTGGCGGACCAACTGGACTGCGCGCCCGTGATGGTCATGGTGCCCGAGACTCCGCTCAGAAACGTCGAGCCCGCGGTGACCGAGCCGCCGTTTTCCACGGTGACGGTGGACGTGCCATTGCCTCCGGCGATAAGAGAATCGTTCGTAGAGAGGTGGAGGCTGCTGCCCGGGCCGGAGACCTTCAACGTCCCTTGCGAGCCGCCGGCTCCCGCGCCGAGGCCCATGCCGACTGCGGTGAGGGAAGCTCCATCGAGGATATTCAGGGTTCCGGTCCCTCCCAGGCCGACGACGACGTTGCTGGTGCTGGACCACGAAGTGCCTGCGCCCGTGAGGGTGAACGTGCCCTGCGAGCCGGGGCTGTCCGCCACGTCCACATAGCCCGAGGTGCCCGTGGCGCCGTTTTCCACGGTGAGCGTGCCGCTGCCGCGAAGGCCGATGTCCAGCGCGTAGTCGGTGGAGACGTGGAGGCTGCTGCCCGTGCCGGAGATCGTGGCCTGCCCGGTGGAGCCGGCCAGATTTCCAATGAGCAACTCGGTGCTCGTGGTGAGCGAGCCGCCGTTCGTGATATTCAGCGTGCCGCCGCCGGCCTGGCCCACGCTGAAATAGGTGGGCGCCCACACGGAGCCCGCGCCCGTGATGGTGGCCGTGCCCTGCGCACCAGCGAAGCGGCCCAGCGCGACTCCGTAGGAATTGATCTTGCCGCCGTTCTGCACCGAGACCGTGCCGGTGCCACGGAGTCCGACATCCATCTGCGTGTTCGAGGTGAGGTTCCACACCGAGCCCGCGCCGGTGACGGTGACCGTGCCGTTGCTGGCCACGCGGTCGCCGACGGTGGCCGCGGCGGAGGTGAAGATGCCGCCATTCTCGATGGAAAGCGCGCCCGCCGTGTTGTTGCCGATCGTGGGCCACCAGCCGGTGGCCGCAGTGCCGGAGACATGGGCGATGCCGCCGTCGAGCAGCGGATATTCGTCGGTCGCGCCGTTGGGCACGAGGGCGGGGTTCCAATTCGCCGCGTCGAGCCAGGAGCCGTCGTTGCCGGTCCAGATGCGATACTGGAAGTCCGCGCGGACAGGCGTGGCGGCGGCGAAAAGGATCGAGGCGATAACGGGAAGGCGGTGCGGGGAAGCGAAGGGACTCGGGCAGCAGGGTGGAGATGGATGTGTTTTCATACGCCCAGTACCTGCACCGCCTGCGGCACCGAGTTTCGTGCGGGCGTGAAAATATTTTCGGGCGCACAAGCGGCAGCCTGCGCGCAAATGGGTGCGACGCTAATTCCCGCGCATGAGTCTCGCTCAAGTGCTTGATGAAGTGGGGGGAAGTTACCCGGGAACTTGCGGCCGCCCCTGCTTGCGGGCCTTCCCTGGTGACGAAGCCGCAGTCAAACGTAGCTCGACATTCCAATGTCGAGTATCGGCGGGCCGCGTTCTGCCCGGACTCGACTTTGGAAAGTCGAGCTACGCTTGCTCAGCAGGCGGTCCTTCATTCAGCAGCGGGGCGAACTTGTCCAACCATTCCATCTGCCTCAGTGCAAACGTGCCGATCCGCAGTTTGGCAGGGTTTCTCGTGATGTAGCGGCGGATGCGGGTGAGTTCCGACGCTTCGCGCACGACGCGGTCGAAGGACTCGGTTTGCCAGAGATGATCGCTGCGGACGTTGGCGCGTTTCGTCAGCGCGGGAGTCTTCAGAATTTGCGTGGCGGTGAAGCGTTTCACCGAATACAGCCACTCCTCCAGCACTACGCCGGGGAACGGCTGCACGATGACGTGGACGTGGTTGGGCATGATGACGAAGTCACCCGTCCACACCCGTTCGCCGTGGAAGTGCCGCAACGCATCCGCCACAAGGCCGTGCGCTTCGTCCAACACGCAGCATCCGTGGCATTTGTCGAGTTCGACAAGAAATTGCCGCTGCTGCTCACGCTGGAATGCCGCGCGATGTTCGGGAGGCACCACAGCCAATGCGGCGTGCAGGTATTCGGGGGCGCCCGTGGCCAATCCTGGATCAATCCCGTGCTGCCGCAGCCATGCCACCCGCTCCTCATGCCAGTGCCGGGCTACTGATTCTGGAATCGAATCCGCGAGTCGGAAGGTGATGAAGTAAGTCGCCCCTTCGAGCCGCCAGTGCGGGAGATCTCGCCGGTATCCGGGCACGGCCCAAGGTGCGTCCCATTCCATCGGATGAAATGCGGGGCGCTCCGGGATGCGCGAGGGAAGGGAGAGTTTTTTCACAGAAGGAGAAGCTGGCGGACGGAGGATCGTAGCTCGACTTTTCAAAGTCGAGTATCGTTTCAACCTTCGTGCACCGGGGTCTCGACTTTGGAAAGTCGAGCCACGTCCGTCGCGAGGCGACACCCATTTCAGCGAAGCCGGAACCAACGTAGCTCGACTTTCCAAAATCGAGTCCGTGTGCCGGCCACTCGACTTTGGAAAATCGAGCTGCGTCCGTCGCGAAGCGACACCCATTTCCTGCATCAAACGTGCAGGAGTTGGGTGATAAGGAACGAGGGCACACCTCAAGCTTGACTGGAACGCACCACCAATGGAGATGGCTGAAGGAATAAACGCCGAAAAGGGGCGTTTTAGGGGCTGAACGGGAGAAATGTTCACTAGTAAGACTTTATAGCTTGCGAGTGTGACAAAAATCGGCACTAAATGAACGAAAGTCTTTACGAACTACACTAAACAAAGTCATGTTGTAGTATAATTCTACACTAGTTGCTGCTAAGTCGTTTAGAAATTATCATTGTGCTTTACTAAGTGACGGCGAAGTTTAACTATTGGTGCAACAATCTGACTTATGGCCCTCGAATCTCCAGCGTCCTATCCTGTAACTTTGATCCAATTTCTCACCCACTGGGAGTCGGTGGATGCCGAGCTGGTGGTGCCGCTGGTATTGCTGGAGGGAGACCGGGCGGCGGGGTTGGCGCTGGGGGCGGAACTGAATGCGGCGATGCATGAGGTGGTAAATGCATCGGTGCAGGTGACGCTGGCGCGGGAGTTCCTCGTGGACGGGCGGGAGCAGGTGCGGGGGTTGCTGGATCAATTCAATGCGGCGGTGCGGACGTATTGGCCGGGGACTCCGTGGGCGGGGCTGGTGCCGCGGTTGCCGCTGGCGGGGGCGGCGCTGGATAAATACCTGCGTCCGTGTCGCGAGGGGGCGCGGCTGTGGGCGCTCCTGGAGGCGGAGCCGGCTCCACCGGGCGCGCCGGTTCCCATCTTGATAGGGCCGGCGCCGGGCGTGGGCATTGCGGAATATGAGGCGGCGCTGGAGGAGGTGCGGCTGCTGGGTCTGGCGCTGGAGGCGGCGGAGTGGGCGCTCGCCGTGGCGCGGGCGCGGCGCAATGGGGTGATGCTCCGGGTGCGGGCGATGCTCGTGAGTTATACCCGCGCGCTGCCTTCCCGGCTGCCGGCGGGTCACGGGCTGCTGGACTCGATGCCGCGCCTCTGGCCGCTGCCTGGCCATACGCCGGACCCGGTGCGCGCCGCGGGTGCCTGGCTGCCGGCGGAAAAACGCGCGCGCCTAACGTGGTCGGAAAGCAAGGATGAGGCGCTCGATCACTACGAGGTGCGGGTGTGTGCGGGTCCGGATTATAACCGTGAGGATGAAGTGCTGCTGGCGAAGGTGTCGCGGGATGCGCCGCGGGAACTGGTGACGGCTCATTTGCTATCAAAGCCAGGGACGGCGGCTTCGTTCCGCGTCTATGTGGTGCTGCGCACGGAGAATGCCCGGGCCAGTAATGTGGTGTCCATACGGCGCCCTGAGGAGTAGAGGAGCACGTTGCATTTCACCTGCTGCGGCTGCTAAAAGCCTGGCCGGCTTTGCGTTCCGTCAAAGCATCACCGCATCGCCATACAGCGTGAAGCCGTGGGTCTCGGTGATCTTCACATTGAAGATGCGCCCCTGGAGCCGCTCGCGCGGGCCGTCGAAAACAACGATGCGGTTCTGGCTGGTGCGGCCGGTGAGGCGGTCGGCGTTCGTCTTGCTGGGGCCTTCGCAGAGAATCTCCACATCGCGACCGACCCAGAGTTCGTTCCTGGCTTTGGCCTGGGCATTCACCAGGGTGAGCAGATCCTGATTGCGCTCTTCTTTCACGCGCTCGGGGAGTTGGATGTCGTCCGGCATGTCGGCAGCGGGCGTGCCGCGGCGTTTGCTGTAGCGGAAGATGAAGGCGTTATCGAACCCGGCGCGGCGCACCACTTCCTTCGTCATCGCGTAGTCCTCCTCCGTCTCGCCGGGGAAACCGACGATGACGTCCGTGGTGATGGCCACGTCAGGGCGGGCGTCGCGCATCTTGTCGCAAATCTCCAGGAACCTCTCCGGCGAATAGGGCCGGTGCATCGCCTTCAATATCCGCTCACTGCCGCTCTGGAGCGGCAGGTGAATGTGCGAGCACAGCTTCGGCAGGCGGCGAAAGGACTCGATGAGGTCGTCGCGATAACCAATCGGATGCGGACTGGTGAATCGAATGCGGCGAATGCCTTCGATGTCGTGAATGGCGTCCAGCAACTGCACGAACGGGCTTTTCCCGTCCACGGTCGGAAACTCTTTGATGGCATAACGGTTCACGATTTGCCCGAGCAGCGTCACTTCCTGCACTCCCTCGTCCGCCAGCCGGCGGCACTCGTCCACGATCTCTGCAATGGGTCGCGCCCGTTCAGAGCCGCGCGTGTAGGGCACGATGCAGAAGGTGCATTTCATATTGCAGCCCTGCATGATGCTCACAAACGCCGTCCCCTGCTGCGCCTCCACCGGTTGATCGCGGATCGTATTTTGCGAGCCCTCCTCCTCCGCCACGTCCACGATGCTGTAACGCGCATCGTCCATCCGCCGCTCGATGCGCCGCCGCAGGATAGTGTCCACGTAATCTACCACCCGGTGATACTTCTGAGTGCCTGCCACGAGATCAAGGTGCGGAATCGTCTGGAGCAATTCCTCGCCGCGGCTCTGCGCCATGCAGCCCAGAAAGCCATAGACGACATGCGGCTTCTCTCGCCGCAGCTTGCCCAGCATCCCCATTTTCCCCAGCGCCTTCTGCTCCGCCTGATCGCGCACCGAGCAGGTGTTGATGAGAATGACATCCGCCTCGGCCTCCTCCGGTGTCATGGCATAACCACCCCGCTCCATGAACATCTGCGCGACTTGTTCGGAGTCGCGCTCGTTCATCTGGCAGCCGTAGGTGCGAATATAGACTTGGTGCATGGGAGCCGGGAGAATGCGGTGGAGCTATGGCCCTGCAACGAGGGAAAACCACTCGAAGGAGCGACATACGGACGCGCCGCTGCGTCTCATTCCTTACCCTGCAAGCAGCGCTGCCAGAAGTTCATCCAGCGACAGGCTTACGATGGCTGAGGCGTGGTCGCTGACGGCATAGGGCAGAATGAGTTCGCGTCCGTGGAGGAGTGCGCCACAGCTGTAAACGACGTTAGGGACGTAGCCGTTGCGCTCCTTGCCCTCGGGGGAGAGCAGCGGCTCGCGCAGGCGACCGATCACTTTTGTCGGGTCGTGCAGATCGAGCAGTGCCGCGCCGATGCAGTACTTCCGCATGGGGCCGACACCGTGGGTGAAGACGATCCAGCCGGCTTCGGTTTCGATAGGGGACCCGCAGTTTCCGATCTTCACGGACTCCCAACTGGCGGCGGGGCGCAGAATGATCTCCGGATCACTCCAGTCGTGCGGACTGTCGGAGAACATGATGAAGAGGTTCTCGTCATCCTGACGTGAGAGCATGGCGTAGCGCCCGCCGATGCGGCGGGGAAAGAGGGCCATGCCTTTGTTTTGCACGCCGCTGCCATTTAATGTGAGGATGCGAAAGTGGAGGAAGTCCTGCGTCTCGATGAGCTGCGGCAGGATGGCGCGTCCGTTGTAAGCCGTGTAGGTGGCGTAATACATGACCGCTCCGTCGTCCCCGGTGAAGCGGACAAAGCGGGCATCTTCGATCCCATTGCTCTCGTTGGGTGAGACGGGGAAGATGATCCGCTCGCTCATGGCCAGGCGGGAGGGGAAGTTGATTTCGTAGTTGGAGTCAGCGAGCCAGCGACAGCACTCCAGGGCGCGGCGCAGTCCGCGGCCTGCGGGTTGCGATTCCTGGCGCACCTGATTCAGGCGCGCGTCGAGTTCATGACGGGTGAAGACTTCCGCGAGCGGGTCCATCACGGTCCCCGCATTGTTGCCGATGAAGCCCATTTCGTGGAGCTTGGTGAGGAAGCGCTCTTTGCTGTAGGCGGGGTTGGGGAGGATGTCCGGCATGGTCACGAGATGCGAGACGGGCTCCACGCTGATGTGGCCGTCCCGGGCGATGATGCCGGTGCGAAATTCGATGGAGGAGATGTGCCCCTCGCCCGTGGCCCGCAGGCTCATCACGAAACGGAGGCCGCCCTCCGGCACGCTGCTTTGGTCAGGATGGGGAACGATGGAAGGGTTGAACAGAGCGGCGGATTCGAGGGCATACTCGCCGGAAAAGAGCGCGCCGATGAGGAGTTGGCGCACGCGGGTGAGCAGCGGTTGCGGGGGAATGTGTGAGCGCACCATCTCGTAGTGGGCGAGGAGGACGGGCTCGATGTCGAAGTGCCGGGAGGCAAACTCCGGTTGGATCGCCTGCCACTGTGCCTCGGCTTCTGCTTCGCTCAACGCGAGGGCGCGGCGCAGGATGTTGGCGACCATCTCGGCCTTTCCCGGGATAAACGGGCGAATGATGACGCGCGCACTGTCAGGCTTGAAAGTCACCTCATGCCGGCGAATGAGAATGGAGTTCATGCGGCAGGGCTCAAGGGATCGGCGATCAGGTGTTCAGCGTAATTCATTTCGGCGAGGGAAAGGTGGAAGGCGAGGGACGACTCCGCGCCCTGGTTTTCGTTCACACGGTCGTGGTGCAGTCCGTCGGCGCAGCCGCCGGTAGTGGAATCATAGAGCGGCAGACCGAGATCATTGCGCCCGAGGAACCACTCGAAGGCGCGCTTGGCCTCGCGTGACCAGGACTCGTCCTGCGTGGCGCGGAAGGCTTCGAGACAGGCGGTGACCATCGCCTGCGCCTCTACCGGCTGCTGATCGAAATCAGCGCGCGCGCCGTCGCGCTGGTAGAAGCCATTGCTGCCGATAGGCCGGAAGTGGCCGGCCTGGGTGCGCTGGATGGACGCGAGCCAGCGCAGGGATTGTATCCCAATCTCCAGCGCTTCCGGGTGAGGCATCCACTGGCCGCTCAGCAGCATGGCCTGGCAAAGGCGCGCGTTGTCGTAGGTGGCACTGTCTTCAAACCACGGCCAGTTCTCCGTCGCACTGTCCCGCCAGCGCTGCATGAGCCGTTCTGTGAGGAGCGCGCGCATGGCGTGGGCTTTTTCATCTTTCGGATAAAAGCGCAGGTATTCGTGGATACCCAGCAGCGTGAAGGTCCATGCGCGCGGCGAAACGAAGGTTTCCACCACCTTCAGTCCGCGCTCAAAGAGCTGCGCAGACAGCCGCCGGTGCCCCTCATTGAGGGAGCGGCCCGCGCCGGTGCCGGCAGCCCAGAGGGCGCGGGCATGGCTGTCTTCGCTGCCGGCGGCTTCCAGCCACTGGCGGCCATGACTCATGAAGTTGCGGAAGCGCCCGCTGTTATAGTCCAGCGCGGCGGCGAGGAAAGCGAGGTAGGTTGTCGCCAGTCCATCGAGGCTCTTCGCCGGACGCTGATCGCCCAGTTCTGCCAGCATGGTGCAGAGGATGAAGGCCCGTGCGTTGTCGTCGGTGCAGTAGCCTTCATGGAAGTTGGGCACGTTGAAAATGGCGTGCTGAAAGATGCCGGTGCCGTCGCTCATGCGGATGATGTGATCGAGCCGCAGCGGCGGCAGATCATAGGGGCGGCTGGCCAGCGTCCAGCCGGCAAAGGCCGCACGCGGCGTGGCTTTGCGATCGGCACGGGCACGACGAAAACTCTCCAGATACCGCTGCGCCACCGCAGGCCAGATCATCTCGCGCCCCATCGCCCACGCCGCATGGCGCATCTTTTCCAAACGCGCCGGATCATCGAGCAGTCCGCACACGCCATCGGCGACCGCCTGCGGATCGCGGAAGGGCACCAGCACGCCGCGCTCGTCGGCGAGGAGTTCCTGGGCGTGCCAGTAGGGCGTCGAGACCACCGCTTTCCCCGCTCCGAAAACCTGTGCCAGCGTGCCGGAGGTGATCTGCGCTTCATTGAGATAGGGCGTCAGATAAATGTCCGTCGCGCCGATAAACTCCTTCAGATCCTCGAGCGATACGAAGCGGTTATAGAAGATGACATGCTCCTTCACACCGCGGTCTTCCGCGAGACGTTCGAGACCCAGCCGGTAGCGCTCGCCTTCGCGGGCCACGAGATGCGGATGCGTCGCCCCCAGCACCAGATAAACCACATTCGGATGCCGCCGCACGATCTCCGGCAGCGCTTCAATAACATGCTCGATGCCCTTGCCCGGCCCCAGCAGTCCAAACGTGAGCAGCACCGCCCGCCCCTCCACGCCAAACTGCGCTTTCGAAAGTCCGGAGTCCGAGAACGGCATGTCGGGAATGCCGTGCGGAATGATGTCTATCTTCGCCTCCGGCACGCCGTAAATGTCACGCAGTATCTCCGCACCTTTCCGCGCCATCACTACCAGCCGGTCACTGCGGCCCGCCAGTTCCTCCATCACCTTGCGCTGGGCAGCATTCGGCTCGCGCAACACCGTGTGCAGTGTCGTCACCACTGGCATCCGCACTTCCTTGAGCAGCGCCAGCAAGTGGCTGCCCGCCGACCCGCCATAGATGCCGAACTCGTGCTGCACGCAAAGAACCCCGGCGTTGTTGAAGTTCAAAAAATCCGCCGCCCGCCGGTAAGAGTCGAGATCCTTCTCCAACAGCTCAAAGCGCACACGCTGCGGATAGTCATAGCCCTCCACCCGGTCATTGACCGCGCCCACGAAACAATCCGACTCCGGCGCGGCGGCCGCCACGGCCTCGCTGAGATCATGCGTGAAAGTCGCAATCCCGCACAGTCGGGGCAGGAAATCGCCCAGAAAGGCGATGCGCGGCGGCAAGATGGTAGTGCTCAAAATGATCCTCTCTTATGCTGCGACATGCAGCACGGGACAGGTGGCATGACTTTAAGCAAGCCCTGCTTTCCGGCGTGGCGCCAACGCCTCACGTCTGCGTATGCGTTTGCGGGGCGGCACTGCTCCGATACGGATCGCAGCATGACCATCTCCTCCAAGCTCTTTGCCCTCGCCAAACAATACATCCCCGGGGGCGTGAACAGTCCTGTCCGTGCGTTCCGCAATGTCGGCGGCGAACCATTTTTCGTTCGCCGGGCGAAAGGCTGCCGCATCGAGGATGTGGACGGGCGCTCGCTCATTGACTACGTGGGAACCTGGGGGCCAGCGATTCTGGGCCACGCGCCGCAGGTGCTGGTGCAGACGGTGCAGGAATCCGCGAAAGACGGACTGAGCTTTGGCATTCCCAATATGTGGGAAGTGGAAATGGCGCGCACGATTTGTGATTGGGTGCCGTCTGTTCAAAAAGTCAGGATGTGCAACAGCGGCACGGAGGCGACGATGAGTTGCATCCGCCTCGCGCGCGGCTTCACGGGGCGGGATCGCATCGTGAAATTCCACGGCAACTACCACGGGCATGTGGACAGCCTGCTCGTCTCCGCCGGCAGCGGCGCGCTCACCCACGGTCGCCCTGACAGCGCAGGCGTGCCGGCTGCGCTCGCGGCACTGACGACGGTTGTGCAATACAATGACGCCGCGGCGCTGGAGGAATTGTTCGCCACTCAGGGTCATGAAATCGCGGCCATCATCGTGGAGGCAGTGCCGGCGAATGCGGGGCTCTTCCTGCCAAAACCAGGCTTCGTGCAACTCATGCGCGACCTCACGGCAAAGCACGGCGCGCTGCTCATTTTCGACGAAGTCATGACCGGCTTCCGCGTCGCCCGCGGCGGCTATCAGGAAGTCATCGGCCTCACTCCGGACCTCACGGCGCTCGGCAAAGTGATCGGCGGCGGCCTGCCAGTGGGCGCTTTCGGCGGGCGTGCCGACATCATGGACATGCTCGCACCGGACGGCCCGGTCTATCAGGCCGGCACCTTGTCAGGCAATCCCCTCGCGATGGCCGTGGGTCTCGCGCAGTTGAAGGAACTCCAAAAGCTCAACGGCTGGGCGCGCCTTGAGGAACTCGGCTCGTATTTCGAGCACGGCATCCGCAACGTCCTCACCGAACTGGGCCGCCCGCTCACCATCAACCGTATCGGCTCCATGTTCTGCCTCTACTTCCAGGAACGCCCCGTCTGGAACCTCGACGACGCCAAGCGCGGCGACGCCGAAGCCTTCAAACGCTTCTTCCACAAAGCCCTCGAACTGGGCGTCTATTTTGCCCCCAGCCCCTACGAAGCCGGCTTCCTCTCCCTCGCCCACAGCCCGGCGGACATTGACCAAACGCTCGACGTGTGCCGCACGGCCCTGCGCCATGCGCTGGCGTGACGTTCCCCGGAAACTTTCGGCATTGAATCCGCGGATCGGGAGCGCATCGTCCGCACCATGAGTCTTCTCGAACGAATCACCATTGAGCCGGGCAAGTGCGGAGGACGCCCGTGCATTCGGGGCTACCGACTGCGTGTCAGCGACATTCTCGATCTCATCGCCGCCGGTGCAGGACGTGAGGAAATCCTGGAGGACTATCCTTTCCTTGAGGCGGAAGACATCACCGCCGCCCTGACGTATGCAGCGCGCCAGACCGACCACACCGTTTTGACCGCCGCGGCGTGAAGTTCCTCGTGGACAACCAGCTTCCCGCAGCGGTGGCGCACTGGCTGGCCGGCAAGGGCCATGATGCCTTTCATGTCCTCGACCGTGATTTGGGGCAGGCAGATGATCGCCAGCTTTGGGCACTGGCATGTCAGGAGGGGCGGACTGTCGTCAGCAAAGATGAGGACTTTTTCATCCTCGCCGGCCACTCGACCAGCGGCAGCCTGCTTTGGCTGCGCGTGGGAAACTGCCGGAAGCAGACACTGCTGGCGATGCTGGAGACGGCATGGCCGGCAATAGAGCAGGCTCTGCTTACCGGACAGCGAGTCATCGAATTGCGTTGAGCGCCCCCAGTCCCCGCGAAGCTGGCTTCCTCTCTCTGGCCCACAGCCAAGCAGACCTGTGCCGCACCGCCCTGCGCCACGCGCTGGCGTGATGGCGTGATGGCGTGGGTTTTTCTGAAAATGATTTTTTGACGCGCTGAAATAATGGCGCACTGTTTCGGCATGGACGTCTCAGACCTCAATCCCGAATCCCTCGCCCGTCTGGAAGCAAAGCTCACTGCGGAGCTGGACATGGTCCGTAAAGTGCGCGCCCTGCTGACCGAGCATTTCTCGGGAACCGCTACTCCAGCAGCTCCCGCCACTCCGTCCCCGGCCTCCTCGCCCGCCCCCCCTGTCTTCACTCCCGGACCGCCACCACCGGATGTGAAAGTCCTTGTGGGCGAGATCATTGCGGAGATTGGCGGAGAATTCCGCATGGGAGACGTGAAAGACCGGCTCTGGAAGCGGAAGCTCGAGTTTCCCGACAGTTCCGTCCGCTCCGTTATTATGCGCATGGTGCAATACGGTCAGATTTCTGTCGCCAAACGTGAGAAAGGCCGCCGGGGCAGTCTCTATGCCCCCGTCGCCAAGGCAATGCCGCCCCCCGACTCACCAAAACCGCCTGCGGAGGAATCAACGCCAGCCTCTTAAGTGGCAACTTCGCAACGTTTCCATCCTGAATTTCGGGTTTTCCCTTCACGGTTTCACGAAATCATTGCCAAGCTTTTCATTTCCGTGGCAACGATTTCCTTTTTCCTTCCAAAGAAAATCAAAAGCAAGGCTACTTTTTCAGAAAACAGTGCCTTGAAAATGGAAGGCATGGCAATGTTTGACGAAACTGTTGCCTCGAAAAACAAAAACACCCCCATGTGTAGAGAAAACACTGGAAGGAAAAAGAAAAACAAAGCAACGAAATCAGCAAACTTAGCAAGGAAAACGAAAAAGGTTGCCAAGCAAATCAGAAACATTGCAAGGAAAATGCCAGAAGCAGGAAGGAAATCGCGGGAAGCTCCAGAGAAACCGGGAAACGCTCCGGCAAAATCCAGAATTCAGAGGGGAAAAGGGAAGCACCAACCAACCATATCCCGCCGGCAGCCAATGTTTTCGTTCTCCCAAAGTGCCAAGCCCGCATTCCTTCCCTCTCTTGACCAAATCCAGGCAGACTTCCGCCGGAACTTTCCCGCTTCTCCGGCGTTCCTTGCAACCATTGCCCAAATCCAACGAAGGATCGGCCCCAAAGAAACCGCATTTCTGATTTGCCTTCCGTCACGGTTTCCGGTTCGTTCCCGCTCCGTCAGGATTATTCACTCCATGACCGCTGCCACCAATTTCAAATTTCACCGCGACCCGGCCAATGCGGGCCGCGTCGAGGAAGCAGCAGACGAAACGGGCTACCGGCCCGAAAGGCTCCACGACACCCTGGAATTGGGAAGGGCGAGTTCCGAACTTCGAAAGGCGCCCGTCCCCCATTCGACGCTCGCAATTCAACATTCGTCATTCGCTCCGTTTTCCAACCTGCCCAACCAAGCTGCTACACGATGATTGAATCGATCACCATCGCCAGCGTCGCGACCTACGCCCCCACACCAGAACATCTGACAGAGCTGTCTCAATTCAATTACCTGTTCGGCTCGAATGGCACCGGAAAAACCACGGTCAGCCGCGTTATTGCAGACGAGAACAGTTTCCCAAAGTGCAAGGTGACTTGGAAGGCGGGAACAAAACTGCAGCCGATGGTTTACAACCACGATTTTGTGGAGCGGAACTTTACTCAATCGACGGAGCTAAAAGGCGTTTTTACGCTGGGCGAAAAGCAGGTCGATACTCTCGCTAAGGTCGCCGCCGCTAAGGTTGAACTGGACAAGCTCACAACGAGAATCGAAGGCCTGACTGAGGCTCTGCAGGGTGCGGATGGAACAGGCGGTAAGAAAGGGGAATTGGCGACACTTGAGGCTGGCTTGAAGGACAAGTGCTGGGCGCAGAAGCAAAAACACGATGCAAAGCTCCAAGGCGCGTTTGAAGGCTATCGAGGTAGCTCGGAAAAGTTCAAAGCAAAGGTCGTCCAAGAGTTGGCGGGAAACACCGCCACGCCTCTGACTTTGGCGGAGCTAGAGAAGAAGTCGGAATCAATCTTCGGCCCAACACCGACCACGGAGCAGGCCGTTCCTGCGGCTGAAACGGCAAAGCTTATCGGCCACGAAACTGACCCAATTTTGAAGAAGCGGGTCATCGGCAGGGACGACGTCGATATCGCTGCAATGATCAAGAAGCTGGGGAACAGCGATTGGGTCCGTGAAGGCCGGATATTCTATGACGAGAACGGCAGCATTTGTCCGTTTTGCCAGCAGAGCACGACCGAGGCCTTCGCTAAGAGTCTGAACGAGTATTTCGATGAGACGTTTGTGACGGACAGCAAGGCCATCGACGATCTCGCCACCAACTATTCAACAGACGCCGCCCGGCTTCAGCAGCAAATCGCGTCGATCATCGCGTCGCCGTCCCGGTTCCTGGATGTTGAGAAACTGAAATCAGAAAAGGCACTGCTCGACTCCAAGGTGACGATCAACGTCCAGTGGCTTGCTGGAAAAAAGAAGGAGGCGAGTCAAGTTGTTGAACTGGAATCCCTGGGCAACGTAGCCGCAGCAATCAAGGATTTGATTGATTCCGCAAATGTTCTTGTGGCGGCACATAACAAGATGGTCGCGAATCTCACTCAAGAGTGCAGCACACTGACATCGCAGGTGTGGAAGTATGTGTTGGAGGAACTCAAAACCGACCTCGCCGCCTACAAGACCGCGCGCGATGGTCTGGATAAGGCGATCGCTGCCATGAACGGGCAGATTGCGGCAACGACGACCGACAAAACGAAGAAAGCCGGCGAGCTCCGCGAACTCGAAAAGCAGACGACGAGCGTTCAGCCAACGATTGACGCGATCAATGCTCTGCTCTTGTCCTTCGGGTTTCAGGGCTTCTCGCTCGCGAAAACTGCCAGTGGCACATCCTACAAATTGATTCGCTCTGATGGTTCAGATGCGAAGGCGACACTGAGTGAAGGCGAAAAGACATTCGTCACGTTCCTTTACTTCTACCACCTGCTCAAAGGCAGCGTTTCGGATAGTGGCATGACAACGGACCGCGTCGTTGTGTTCGACGACCCTGTTTCGAGTCTCGACAGCGACATCTTGTTCATCGTTGGAAGCCTCATCAAAGGATTGTTCGACGAAGTGCGATTGGGGATGGGGCACATCAAGCAAATCTTCGTGCTCACCCACAACGTGTATTTCCACAAGGAGGTCACTTACAACCGCAGGCGACCAACCAACGGCGTGTTGAGCGAGGAGACGTTTTGGATCGTCAAAAAGCCGGGACTGGTATCCAAACTGGCTGCACAGACGACCAACCCGATCAAGACGTCATACGAGTTGCTTTGGGCGGAAGTTCGAAACTCGGAACGCTCCAACCTCGCGATACAAAACACGCTGCGGCGCATACTGGAAAACTACTTCAAGATTTTGGGGGGCATCGAACTGCACGATCTGTGTGCAATGTTTGAGGGAAGGGAGAAGGTTCTTTGCCGGGACCTTTGCTCGTGGGTGCATGATGGGTCGCACTATGCACACGACGACCTCTACGTCTCAATCGACGACTCAATGGTCGAGAACTACCTCAAAGTCTTCAGAGAAATCTTCGTCAAGGCGCGCCACATCGAGCACTACAAGATGATGATGGGAGACGCACCCGCAGCAGGCGGGGCCGTAACGACGGTTCCAGCCCCGGCCCCCGGGGCAACGCCTTAACCATGACGCTTAACAAATCCATCGTCGAAGACGCAGCAATGAAGATCAAACCTGAGCCTGATTCCGACCTGATCCTCTACCAGACCGAGGATGGCCGGACGCGCCTGCAAGTGCGGCTGGAGGGCGAGACTGTGTGGCTTTCGCTTAACCAGATGGCGGACCTGTTTCAGCGGGACAAGTCGGTCATTTCAAGGCACATCAAGAATTTGTTCGAGGAAGGGGAACTGAGCGTCGAGGCAACTGTTGCAAAATCTGCAACAGTTCAAACCGAGGGCGGAAAGCAGGTCACGCGAGAGATCGAGTTCTACAATCTGGATGTCATCATCTCCGTGGGCTACCGGGTGAAATCGGCGCGGGGCACACAGTTCCGCATCTGGGCGACGCAGCGGCTGCGGGAATACCTTGTGAAGGGATTCACGATGGATGATGAGCGGCTCAAGAATCCGCCCGGCAAGGGGCACATTGATTACTTCGATGAGTTGCTGGAGCGCATCCGCGACATCCGGTCGAGCGAGCGCCGGGTGTATCTGCGGGTGCGGGAAATCCTCGCGCTGGCGGCAGACTACGAGGCCACGGAGCCGGAGACGCAGGTGTTTTTCCAGACCATCCAGAACAAGCTGCACTTTGCCGCCACGGGGAAGACGGCGGCGGAGCTGATCGCGGAGCGGGCGGATTCCTCGCAACCGAACATGGGTCTGATGGCATGGCGCAGCGGGGTGGTGCGCAAAGGCGATGTGACGGTGGCAAAGAACTACCTGCGCGAGGACGAGATCGAGGAACTGAACCGGATCGTCGTGATGTTCCTCGATTTCGCCGAGGATCAGGCCCGGCGGCGGAAGCAAATCTTCCTTCAGAACTGGGTGACGCGGCTGCATGATTTCCTGAACCTGAACGAACGGGCGATTTTGCCCGACGCCGGAAAGGTGAGCCGCGAGGAGGCGCATCAATTGGCTGAACTGGAATATGAACGATTCGCCTCCCGCCGCCGCGCCGCATTGGAAGCCCAGGGCGAAGCCGACTTGCTCGGACTGCTCGATGCCGAGGTGAAGAAGCTGCCGAAGCCGAAGAAACCCAAGCCGCCGAAGGAATGAGTTTCGGGGCATATTCATGGGTGGCCGGCTTCCTCTCCCTCGCCCACAGCCCGGCGGACATTGACCAAACGCTCGACGTGTGCCGCACGGCTCTGCGCCATGCGCTGGCGGCTTGACGGGGCGAAAGGTTCCGCCATTCTCGGACCATTATGGAAAAGGAAAAAGTTCGCATCGGATTGGTAGGTCTCGGCAACATGGGCAAGGCGCACCGCGCCAGTCTGCGTTCCGGGAAAGTCCAGGGCATGGAGCTGACTGTGATCTGCGACCGGGCGGAATCGCTGCCGGAACGCGAGGAAGGCGAGACCCAATGCACCGAGTTCCAGGCCATGCTCGACTCCGGACTCGTGGATGCCGTGCTCATCGCGACGCCGCATTACTTTCACACTACGATGGGCATCGCGGCGCTGGAGGCCGGGCTGCATGTGATGGTGGAGAAGCCGCTCTCCGTGCACAAAGCCGACTGCGAGCGACTCATCGCGGCGCACAAAGGAGGCGATCAGGTTTTCGGGGCGATGTTCCAGCTCCGCACGGACCCTGTCTATAAGCAGATCAAGAGTCTCATCGAAGGCGGCGAGCTGGGCGAAATCCGCCGCGTGCTGTGGGACTGCACGGACTGGTTCCGCACGGAGACCTACTTCGCTTCCGGCGGGTGGCGGGCGACATGGAAAGGCGAGGGCGGCGGCGTGCTCCTCAATCAGTGCCCGCACAATCTCGACTTGTTCCAGTGGCTCTTCGGAATGCCGCAGCAGGTGTCCGGCTACTGCCAGTTCGGGCGTTACCACGACATCGAAGTCGAGGACGATGTGACCGCGCACTTCCGCTATGATAACGGAATGCACGCCACTTTTATCACCAGCACCGGCGAGGCTCCCGGCCGCAATCTTCTCCAAATCTCGGGCGAGCGCGGCATGCTCACGCTCGAAGGCCGGACGCTGCGTTTTCAGCGCAACCGCACGCCGATGAGCCAGTTCAGCGCGGAGTCGTCCTCCGGATTCTCCAAGCCCGAATGCTGGACGGTGGAACTCCCCGTAGCCAGCGGGGGAGCCACTCATAACGAAGTGCTCCAGAATTTCACCAACGCTATCCTGAATGGAGAGAAGCTCATCGCGCCCGCTTCGGAAGGCATCCGCAGCATCGAACTCGCCAACGCCATTCTTCTCTCCACATGGAAGCAAGGCCCCATCACCCTGCCGATGGACGGCGCGGAGTATGAGCGGGAATTGCAGCACCGCATCGCCGCTTCCACTCACGTCAAGAAGCCGCGTGAGACAAAAATTTCAGCCGACGACTTTTCCAAATCCTTCAAGTGAAAGGCAGTGCGTGACTCCCACGCGATGCGTATGCCCCTGATGGCGCCGTAGCTGCCGCTGAAGAGCCCGGACGCCAACAAAATTAAGAATAACTTTGACGCACCTCCATGCATCTGCTCAAATCCGCCGCATGAAATCCGTCGTCCCTGTCAGGAAAATCATTTTCATCACGCTTGGCGCGGCGATGATCGCGGGAGCTTGGTGGACCGTGCAGCGGACCTTTCCAGGACGGGGCGCAGGAGATGCCATCCGCGAGGGCGGGCCGGCCAGCGCCCGCACCTCTCCCGACTCCACCGCCGGGGAGGAGGCTGAGACCATCCGACTCAAGGCGCAGAAGATGGTCGAGGACTACGCGGATGTCCGCCGCAAACTCCAGTCAGGGGAGCTTACTACCCTGCCTCCGGACCTCGTGCCGCCCCCCGTGCCGGAGCCTTCAGTTGTTGAAGAGCCCACAGCTCCCTGATTTTTCCAAACCAAGCAACACTACTCAGCCCATAATCTGCCACGATGAAATTCCTGTCTTTCCTCTTCGCCCTCGCATCCGCCCTCCCGCTGTGGGCTGCGAACCGCATAGATGACTACGAAACCCGTCCGAATGCGCCCATTCCATGGGTCATCGGCAACGTCACGAGTGGCACTGCCGGCTACACCTTTACCGGCGGCTCCCTGGAAGTTTCCACCGCAACCAGCGTCTCCGGTGATCAGTCGCTAAAATTCACCGGCACTGCTGCGGGGGCCACGCTCATCTTCGCCGGCGATTCACCTGGGGGGGGGGGGGTACGCTTTCTTGATGTGTCCCTCCGCCTGCCTGTAGTCCAGTCCTCCACTGCTCCGACTTCGGCGGCCTGGCCCCCGGAGACGGCGCAGCTTTGGCTCAACGGTCTGCCGGCGATGGTCGTCAGAATCGGCAGCGCCGTCACCGCTCAGATGTATCTCTCCGATGGCGGCCCTTGGTATCCTTC
>JANOZA010000082.1:0-13142 GCA_031429155.1 Verrucomicrobiota bacterium
TGGCGGAAGAGGTGGGAGTCGAACCCACGGTAGAGTTGCCCCTACGTCTGATTTCGAGTCAGGTGCCTTAAACCACTCAGCCACTCTTCCGTGTGCTCTTGCGGGCGGCGTTGCCATAAACGCGTCCTGCCAGGCGGCAAAGGGAAATCTTAGTGCTTATTCGCCGTGCCTTGCGCGTCGTGCGCTCCGGTCACCCGGCGGCGTCCATTTTCTGACCAGTGAGCTTCGCGGCGCGTTCGGTGAGTTCGATATGGAACTGCTCGGGGTCAGGTGCGGGGCCAATCTTCCGCGCGCGGCCAAACCATGAGCTAAACGTCTCGCCGGACTGACGGTCGGCTTTGTAGGCTTCCAGATAACTGCGGACCGCGGCGGGGATGTCGGCGGTGGTGACGGTTTTGTGCTCCAGGCCGGCGAGGCGGTCGCCCGCGATGCTGCCGCCGACGAACATGGCGTATTTATTAGGTGCCCGGCCCACGAATCCAAAGTCCGCGTTGTAAGGTCGGCCGCAACCGTTGGGGCAGCCGGTCATGCGAATAAGGATGGGCTCATGCTCCAGCCCGAGTTCGCGCAGCACGGCATCAATGCCATCCAGGACGCCGGGGAGGGCGCGTTCGGATTCGCTGAGTGCGAGGCCGCAGGTGGGCAGTGCCACACAGGCGTGGGCGACGCGGCGGACGGCGGTCATGCCTTCGGAATGCGGCACGCGGTGCTTCGCGAGGATGGCGTCCACTTCCGCTTTCTGTGAGGGCGCGACGCCGGCGATGATGAGGTTCGTGTTCGGCGTGACGACGAACGACAGCCCGAGATCACGCGCGATTTCATTGAACGCGCTCAGATAGGCCGGTCCGTCCGCGCGGTCGGTGATGCGTCCCATGTTGACATAGACGGCGCAGAAAAGATTTCCGTCGCCCTGCTCAAACCAGCCGAGATTGTCCTCCACGGTGGTGAACTTCACCGGCTTCGCCGTCTCCGTGGCGATGCCCGGCAGCCGGCTTTCCACCTCTGCGCGGAATGCTTCGATGCCCAGTGTCTGCACGGTGTATTTCAATCTCGCATTCTTCCGCTCGGTGCGGTTTCCATGATCACGCTGGACGGTCACGATGGCTTCCACCGCATCCACGACGTGCGCCCGGGCTATGTAGAACAATGGCTGCGCAAGGAACGGCCGCGTGCTGAGCTGCCCGTGGCTCATGCCAAATCCTCCTCCAACCAGAATGGTGTAACCCTCCACGGCTCCATTCACCACGTGAGGCACGAGGCCGACGTCCTGGCTGAAAACATCCACGTCATTCTGCGGCTCGATGCCGATACCGATCTTAAATTTCCGCGGCAGATACAGGCGGCCGTAAATGGGGTCGCCGGTTTCCGCTGTGTCAGGAGATGCCGTCTTTTCGCGCACCGCCGGGGACACGCCCTGCTGCGCCCAGTCGAGTTCGATCTTCTCGCCGTCGAGCCAGATGTCGGCGTAGCTTTGCGAGCGCCAGAGAAAGCGCTGACTGAGTTCCTCCGCGAGCCGCTGCGCATCGGCGTGGACGGCATCGTGGATGGGAGCGGCGGGGCTCATGGTATTGCGCACGACATCGCCGCACGCGCCCATTGTGGTTAGGCCGCTGCGGTTGATGCCGGCGATCACGGCTTTCAGATTTCCCTTCAGGGTGCCGTGAAGCTGAATGCCCTGACGATTCGTCAGGCGCAGCGAGCCTTCGCTGAGGCGGCAGAGTTCGTCATGGATGAGCCACTGCTTTGCTGTGATGCGACCGCCGGGCATTTTGCTGCGCACCATGAAGCTCCATGCCTTGTCGAGCTTCTCCTTCGCCCGGGCCACGCGCAGATCGCGATCGTCCTGCTGATAGGTGCCGTGGAATTTCAGCAGCACATTTTCCGCCTCCTCCACATGGGAAAGGGCGGCATCGGCGAATGCTTCGGTGATTTGACCGCGGAGGCCGTGGGACTGCTCTTTGATTTCTTCGACGCTGGCTTTGGACATGGCTGAGTGGGGTGTTGGGACGGAAATGCGGTAGTTTATAGAGGGAGGCAACGGGAAATACCTTATTGTCTATGGGATTAGTGGGGAATATCCGGCTTTGACTTGGCTGCAGCGAGGAATGACCGAACTTTGGCCGGGTCCTTTCGGCCCGGGGCCGATTCTACTCCGCTGGCGAGGTCCACGCCGAAAGGGCGGACTTGGCCTATGGCGTCCGCGACATTCTCCGGGGTGAGGCCACCGCTGAGCAGGATGGTTTTTTCCGGAAATCGCCGCACCGCTTCAGCAGCCAGGTGCCAGTCGCTGAGGCGTCCGGTGCCCCCGTAGTCGCCGGGGGCATAAGCATCCAGGATGAGGGCATCCGCGGGGTAATCCGACAGCGCCGGGATGTCGCTGGCCGAGCGCAGCGCCAGCCCGCGGATGACCGGCAGACCCAGAGTCTGCACCGCAGCGCAAAACTCCCGCGACTCGTCCCCGTGCAGTTGCACCGCCTCAAACAAGGCGCTGTCCACCGCCGCACTGATCTCCTCCAGACTGGCATTCGCGAACAGCGCGACCCGGGCAGTCAGGCCTGAAAATGCGCCGAGCCACCCGCGCGCCTGATCCAGCGGGTGATAGCGTTTTGATTTCGGGAAAAAGTTGATCCCTATCGCATCCGCGCCCGCATCGGCACACAACGCGGCGTCCGCGGCACAAGTGATGCCGCAGATTTTGACGAATGGAGCGCTGGCAGGCGCGATGAGTGGCGTGGGAGGCATGATTAGCTACCCCGCGCGTAACTCCATTGCGCCCGGAAGGCATCCACGAATTTTGAATTTCGGGAATTCCTGGCGGCACGTCATTCCGTGAAAGCAGGCAGAACGAGACGAGTTGCTCTCACGGCCCCGGCAGTGTCTCATCCACCGGCCGCTGCATGAGGGATTCCGCCGTGGCGGCGAGGTTTGGCCAGACGTAGAACGTATCGAATGTCAGCATCCCGTAGAGCCGGTAGCTCCCGGCGAGAGGGTGGCCATCCATGTCTTCAAGGAACCAGTCGGGCGGCTCGTCCTCTTTGGTCTTTACTGAGCTGTCGTCGTCATCGTCGTCGTCGTTCTGTTCCTGTTCGTCGAATGGCTTGAGCGCAAAATCCTTCTCCTTCTCCTCGTCAGGGTCGCCCACAGCCGGCACCGTGTGAAGGTAGGCCTCCGGGCGGATTTGCTGCGGGGGCGTGAGGTCGTCAGGGTCGGGCTCCTCGCCCTCGGCTTCAGCTGTGCGTTTCCGGAAATTACTCTCGATGACGTGCTGTTGCGTCAGCTTCCAGCGCTCGTGCGACCCCTCCTCGTCCTCATCTTCCCAGCCGCTGGAGATTTCCTTGAACCACCGCCAGCGCTCCGGTCCCCATTGGTGGCGCGGGACGGAAAGGTGGATGCCAAAGTGGAAATCCCAATCGTGGGCCGAAGTCGCCATGGCCTGCCGGAGCGTTTCGATGAATTCCGGCAGCCGGTCCGCCGCGGCCTGGGTGCCGATAGTGAAATGCAAGCTCCGCTGATTGATTCCGCCGCTGGGCCGGGAGAGGCAGCCGCGCCAGTCATCCTCGCCGAGCATTCTGCTCACCATGCCATGCGCCTTGCGATCCATCCACAACAGTTCCCGCAGGAAGAGCACCGGGCTGTCCAGGTAGTCCTGGTGGGGCGTATCCGGCAGCCGCGGAATGACGCGCGGGTCTGCCGCCACAAAGCGCAGTGGCGGCACGGCGCGCGGCGGCATGGTGGCGAAAATAAGGTCCCACGGCGTGAGCGCCGCATTGATTGCCTGGACTTCGATCTGAATCGTCTTGCTCTGCGGTGCCTCGATTTCGCACAGCTTGGGTGCCGCCGTCAGCGGCCAATAGTTGCGCGGCATTTCTCCTGTGAAACAAATCCAGCGCAGCTCCGGAGCTGCGGCGAGCGGCGTCACATCACGCGGCCAGCCGAAGCCGGTACTCACCTCCATGCACATGAGGCGCGGCAGCGCCGCCACATCACCCCAGTCCCGCAGCGGACCGGAAATGTCCAGGCTGCGCAGCTCCGGGAACCGCGAGATGCCGCGCAGACTCTGCACTCCGTCGAGCCTCAGCTGCCGCACTGCCGGCATGTCCGGGAGAAAGCGGCAGTCAGGCTGCACAGTGCTGCCGGTGCCCAGACTGGCGGTTTTCAGCGCGGGAAAGGCCAGGCCTTCCAACACCGCAGCGTTCGGATAATACGACAGCGATTCCAGTGCCGTGAGCGCCGCCAGCGGCGAGGCATCCACCCAGTGCAGCGGAGGCGCAAAAGCGGGATACCCCGTGCCTGAGAGCCCCAGCGACAACTCCCGCAGTCCCCGGCAATGCCGCAGCGGCGAGAGATCATCCAGTTCGCCCGTATGCAGCGAGAACGCAGTCAGGAGCGGCAGCGCCTCGAGGAAAGAAATGTCCCGGACCTCAGAAATATTCAGGGACACAGACTCCAGCGCGGGGAAAAACCGCAGCGCCCCGGCGTCCCGGATGGGCCGGGACTCATGGCCGATGGGCAGGATGTGAGGAAATTTTTTCAAGTGCGGGATCATCGCCGCAGCCGTCTCCGTGTCCCGTTCCGTAAACGCCGGTATCAGACCGGGATTCAAAAACAACTCTTTGAAATAGTGGTGAGGCGTACTCCGGTAAATCCGACCGGGATTATCCGTGGAGAGCAGCCAGTGCTCCTGCAGCCGCGTGGACTCACACAGCAGCCAGATGGTATAGCGTTCATCCGCCGTCCGCGCGTCATCCAGCGCCCAGCGGGAGAAAGGTGAAAGTTCCGCACTCATGCGCGGCAGAATAACAGAGCCATCCCCGCCGCCGCCAGTGAATTCATCACTTTCGTGCAGATTCTGCGGCACTCCCCATTCCTCCGCTGCTTCCAGGGGGGTCAGGCGGGTGTTTCATCGAGCCGCATGAGGCAAAGGCCGAAGTCGAGGAGGGCGGTGCCGGGGGCGGGGCGCCAGGCGGGGGCGATGGTGTAGAGGCGACCGTGGCCCCGGGCGAGGGCGCCGCAGCGGCGCATGAGATTGAGGTGTTTGGCGGCGCCGCCGGCGGATATGCCGAGGGTCCGGCTGAGGACGGTGGCGGGCAGCGGCTCGCCTTTTCCCAGTTCGAGGAGGATGCGCAGGCGCACGGGCTTGGCGAACACTTTGGAAATGTTCTCGATGCTCAGGGCGGGGGCGGCTGGGGTCGGTGCGGAGGACATGGCGAGGGTGTTTTCGGGGTGAATACAGGGAAAATAGGAGAGTGTTGGATTATTACGCTCTATTATCGGAGTGCAAGACGCCATTGCGTGAGCGAGAGACTCAATTGCGTGAGCGAGAGACTCTACTACGTGAGCAAGAGACTCCACCACGTGAGCGAGAGACTCCACCACGCGAGTGAGAGACTCCATCGCGTGAGCGAGAGTTGGCGTCGCTCAACCGTTCGAGACAGTTCTAGGCGGTGTCTTTACAAATTCTGTGAATGTTTAAGCCCCTTCCGCAGAGGAACCCCGGAAGGGGTTCGCCATGAATAGCCGGGGGTCGAAGACCCCCGGTAACGAATATAAATGACAGGCGATGGGACTTCCGGACGGCTCATCGCCTGTGTTGTAGGGGGGCTGACCGGGGGTTTCACCCCCGGCTATTAATGGGGGAACCGCGCTGCGGTTCGATGCAGGGAGTTCGGGCTACTTGCAAAGACACCGCCTAATGCCGCAGGTTTTCCCTCACTGGCCTGCTGCGCGGCGGGCGAGGGCGGCGTCGAGGAGTTGCTCGACGTACTTGGCGAGCATGTCGGTCTCAAGGTTCACCCGTCGCCCGGGGGTGGCAGTTGAGAGGTTGGTGACGGCGCGCGTGTGGGGGGTGATCCATGCGGTGATGCTTGCGCTGCCGACTTCTGCGGCGGTGAGGCTGATGCCGTCAATGGTGATGGAGGCGCGGGGAATGATGAGGCGGTGGAGGTCGGGGGGGACGGAGACTTCGAGCCGGTAGTCCTGGCCGTGGGGTTCCCACGCGAGGATGGTGCCGGTGCTGTCCACGTGTCCCTGGACGAAGTGGCCGCTGAATCTTCCGCCGGCCTGCATGGCGCGCTCGAGGTTGACGGCGTCGTTAGGGGCGAGGTCGCCGAGATTGGTGAGGCGGAGGGTTTGCTGGAGGAGGTCGAATTTAACAAGGCCGCCGGTGGCTTCCACGACGGTGAGGCAGCAGCCGTTGACGGCGACGCTTTCGCCCAGGGCGAGATCGCCGGCGAAGGGCACGCCTGACAATTCCAGCCGTCCGCCGTCCGCGGTGGTCTGGAGGCGGGCGACGCGGCCGGTGGCTTCGACAATGCCTGTGAACATGCTGCGTCCATGCCAGGAGCGTGCGCCGCGGGCAACCGTTTTCCCTGCGCTTGCCTCCGGGGTCCGCGCATGGCACGGCGCGGAACGCTCATGCACTATCTCGTCACCGGCGGCTGCGGATTCATCGGCAGCCATTTCATTCGTCAGGCTCTGCGCGATGACGCGGCGCTGGAGATCACGAATCTGGATCTGCTCACCTACGCAGGGAATGTGGAGAACGTGTGCGACGTGGCGGATGAGCACAGTGAGCGCTATCATTTTCACCGCGGCGATATCGCGGACGAGGCGCTGGTGGAGAGGCTGATGGCAGGCGCGGAGTTCACCGCCATTATCAACTTCGCAGCGGAGAGCATGGTGGACCGGAGCATCGCGCAGCCGCGGCCGTTCGTGCATAGCAATGTGACCGGGGCGTCGGTGCTGCTGGAGGCGGCGCGGGCGGCGGGTGTGAGGTTTGTGCAGATATCCACGGACGAAGTCTATGGCTCACTGGGCGAGACCGGTGCCTTCACGGAGTCCACTCCGCTCCATCCGCGCAGTCCTTACTCCGCCAGCAAAGCCGCTGCGGACATGCTGGCGCTGGCGAATCATCACACCTTCGGCCAGGACGTGGTGGTTCTCCGCTGCTCAAATAACTACGGCACGCATCAGCATCCTGAGAAGCTGATCCCGCGGATGATTCTCTGCGCTCTGCATGACGAGCCGCTGCCGCTCTACGGAGACGGGCTCCACGTTCGCGACTGGATCCACGTCATGGACCACTGCGCTGCCATTTTGGCGGCCACAGCGCGCGGCAAGCCGGGTGAGGTCTATAATATAGGTGCCGGCAATGAGCGCCGGAACATAGATGTGCTTCGTTTGATACTCGGCTATCTCGGAAAGCCGGAGAGTCTCATTCGCCATGTCGCCGACCGCCCCGGTCACGACCGCCGCTACGCAATAGACAGCAGCAAGGCGCTCAGTGAACTCGGCTGGCAGCCGAAGCGGGATTTTGATCAGGCTTTGGCGGAGACCATCGCATGGTATCGGGCGCAGGAGAGGGCAGGGGATTCCGTTATTCGCTGAGCGGCCGGAACAGCAGGGCGTTCGAGGCCATGTCGAATTTGCAGTAGGCCAAGGCGGATGCCTTTTCCTCACCCTCGAGAGACAACTGGAAGACGCTCGTGGACAGCGCTCCCTTGCCACTCTTGCCTTTGATCAGTTCCTCAAGGATTCCCTCTTTGGTATCGGAATTAAAATTCACCCCTACGGACCGGGCTGACTGGAACAGGGAGCAGATGCTCTGGGCATTGCGCTTCGACTTTGCGGTCCGGGCCGCTCCGTTGACATCCGACAGGCCAAACATCGCCACCGCTGAGAGCATGCTGATGATGGCCATCGCGAACAGCAACTCAATGAGACTGAACCCCCGAAACGTTTGGTGCCTGCTGTGCATTTTCATGACTTGGTGAGGAGCGTAGTGGTTTTGGAAATTAATCTAGTGACGCGCGAAACGAGAGGGTGCGTATTTTTACCATAATTATCGAAAGAGACAACTAATTTTTCAAAGTCTCTCAACAATAAGAATAATGAAGCCGGACACCGTAGTCGAAAGGGGACTGCGGGCCGGTTTCTCTGCACGGTATATAAAGAGGCCCGGGCTCATTGAACCACCGGGGACAAACCCCTTGCCTCACCACTGGCGGTGTGACACTAAGCCGGGACATGGTCACCAAACTCCTCCACACACGCTATCGCGTGCAGGACCTCGACCGGACCATCGCCTTCTACAAAGAAGTTCTCGGCCTGGAAGAAGTCCGCCGCCATGAGTCGCCGCGCGGCTCGGTGCTGGTTTTTCTCAAAGCGCCGCAAAGCGAGGAACTCATCGAAATCTGCCGTTACGATGCCAGCGGCCCCGTCGTAGTGGGCCCGGACCTCACCCACTTGGCCTTCGAAGTGCCGGACCTTGCCGCCTTTGCCGCGCACGCCGCCGCGAAGGGATATCCGCTTTCCGACGGACCCACGACGACCAGCACCGGCTCGACCTTCGCCTTCATTGATGCGCCTGAGGGCTACGAAATTGAACTCATCCAGCGCGCCTCCGCCTGAATCTGACTCATGGACTTTGACTGGATAGATGCCCCCTTCGATCTGAAGAAGATCTCACCCCGTGAAATCGAGGAGAGCTTCGAAGATCCGTTCTCGCTGCGCCTGCTGCCGGAGAGCGAGACCAGCGGCGGCGAATCGCGGTTCTTTTCGCTGGGCAAGACCGTGGGCAATCAAGCCGTCTTCAGTGTTTTCTGGACCGACGGGAAAAAGTACCGCGTTATTTTCGCGCGGGAAATGACCGCCGACGAGCAGACCTTCTACGACCGCCGCAACACGGAGTTTCTCTAACCATGAACAAGATCACCGAGTGGAGTGCGATACCGCAGTTTGAGACCGAGCAGGACGAAGCCGCCTTCTGGGCCGTGCATCAGATTGACGCCCGGCTCATGAATACCGCGCTGCACCGCCCGGATGTGCGCGAGAGCACGACGATCACTCTGCGCTTTGACCCGCGGATGCTCGCCCGCATCAAGCGCCTCGCCCGGAGCCGCTACCTGAACTATCAGAGCATGATCAAGCAGTGGCTCAGCGAGCGTCTGGAAAATGAAATCCAGGGCGGCGGCGGTACGCGCTGAGAGTCTGAGAGTGGCGATCAATGCTCACTCTTCCGTTCGCTCAATTGGCGCACGGCTTGCCGGAGTTCCTGAATTTCCCGGCGTAGAGCCTCAACATCATTATCCGGACGGGCTCCCTCGCGCCGTGGCTCATCGCGCTTCGCTTCTTCACGCCGTGGTTCCTCGCGGCGGGGTTCGCCTTCGCCGCGCATCGCCGCGCGGAGGCGGTTGGCAATTTGATTAATCTGCTCGGCGGGCTCTGCCATGCCGGCTTCACGCAGGTGGGCGACGGCCTGCTCCACATGCTTGAGCTTTCCTTCGATCTCAGCCCGGGCCGGGCCTTCGCGGCGGTGCTCCTGCGGGCCGCGATCGTGTTCAGCCATCGCGGCGCGTGCCCTTTCTTTGGCCTCGCGACGCAGATTCTCGGCGGCGTCCTTCTTGCCTGCCTCGTCCAGTTTGGCGGCTTCCTCCATGGCTGCCTTCAGATGCTGCTCGATTTCGGCGCGCATTTTTGCGTTGGCTGCCTGAGCCCGTTCGCGTTCGTTCGGTTCCTTCTTTTCTTCACGCGGAGCATCAGGCTTCCGCTCCTCTCGCGGGGCATCGGGCTTACGGTCCTGAGCGATTGAGAGGCTCGCCGGCAAAGCGAGGAGAATGGTGAACAGTGTGGTTTTCATGGGTGTGGTGTTTGGTTGCTGGTGCAAAAGTGCGCTGCTCTCCGGGCAGTGTCCACTCCCTTTCTGCGGAAGACTTGAGCACTCCGCGGGCGATCGCCGAGTCGCAAAAAGCGCTTTGCCCCGGGCTCGTTTCCGCCTTGAGATGCCGGATCATGTCTCTGCCGACTCACAAAACAAAAATCGTCGCGACCATCGGTCCGGCATCGCGCTCGCCCGAGGTCCTGGAGGCGATGATCCGCGCCGGGATGAACGTGGCGCGGCTCAATTTTTCCCACGGCAATTTCGCTGAACACCTCGGCAATATTCAAGCTGTCCGCGCCGCCGCCGCCGCTGCGGGGAAGCGTGTCGCCATCATGGCCGACCTGTCCGGTCCCAAGATGCGCATCGGGATGCTCGGCGTCGAGATGGTCAAGCTGCGCCACGGCGATCCGTTCACACTGACGACAGACAGCATCACCGGAGACGGAAGGCGCGTCTCGGTGAGCTTCGCCCGCCTGCCGGAGGTGGTGAAAAAGGGCGACATGCTCTCGCTCAACGACGGCTACATTCAGCTCGAAGTGGAGTCCGTGAACGGCGCCGATGTGAACTGCACCGTCATCGTTGGTGGCGAACTGCGATCGAAGAAAGGACTCAACCTCCCCGGCATTGAGCTCGGCATCAGCGCCTTCACTGATCGGGACCGTGAGTGTCTCAAGTTCGCTTTGGAGAACGGCGTGGACGCAGTGAGCCAGTCGTTCGTAGAGAGCGCCGCCGACATGCTCGCCGTTCGCAAGGCCGCCCGCGACATGGGCTACGACCCTTTTCTCATCGCCAAGATCGAGCGGTCCCGCGCGCTCGACCGGCTGGATGAAATCCTCGACGTCTCCGACGGCATCATGATCGCCCGCGGCGATCTCGGCGTGGAAATTCCCATCGAGCGCATCGCCGTGGTGCAAAAGGACGTGATGCGCCGCGCCAACCGCCGCTCCCGGCCCGTCATCACCGCCACGCAGATGCTGGAGTCCATGACCACCTATCGTCTGCCGACGCGCGCCGAGGCTACGGATGTCTCCAACGCCATTCTCGACGGCACCGATTGTGTCATGCTTTCCGGCGAGTCCGCCATGGGCGCCTATCCCGTGGAGGCCGTGGAAATGCTGGCCCGCATCGCCGCGACCGTGGAGCCCACGCGGCAGCGTGTCACCGTCCGGGAAATGCACGCCGGCACCGACCTTCACCCGGTGGTACTGCCGCAGCATCTCATCTCCATCAGCGTCGAAGCCAGTCTCGATTTTCTGAAACCCGCCGCCGTCTTCGCACGGACCGACAGCGGCACTTCCGCCCGCCGTCTGTCCGGCATGAGACTCCCGGTGTGGATCCTCGCCGTGAGCCCATCGGAGAAAACCTGCCAGAATCTGCTGTTCTCCTACGGTATCACGCCCATGCACGAGCCTCAGCCGCCGTCCTCCTGGAATGCCTATGTGAAAGAGCACGTCAGCCGCTTTGCATTGCCTGGAGCCTTCGCTATCCTCACTCAGCGGCCCTCCGCCTACGATCCGGAGAGCAATCACCGCATGGAAATCGTCAGCCTGTAGGAGAACACTGCGCACGTCCCCGAGGCCACCTTTTCCCCCGCCGGGCCGCCAAAGAGTTATCCGCACCCGCGTAACTTTTATCCTTGCCGCATTCCAGGCAATCCCCCACTCTCTGCGCCCATGTCCGGGGCACCTTTAACACCATCCCGGCACAACCAACACCTATGGCATCAACATCTGACACTAACTATCTACCACCAAACGCCGCCCTTGGCGGGGCTGGCGTTTCAACCAACGCCAAACGACTTCTGTTTGCAGGATTCATGGCCATTCTGGCTGCGGGTCTCGGCTTCGCCATCCGTAACGGAATCGGCGCCGCCTGGGCAAAAGAATTCGGCTTCACCAATCTCCAAAACGGTCTGATCGGTGGAGCAGGCTTTTCCGGGTTCTGTTTTGGCATCATCATCGGCGGCATTATCGTGGACAAGATAGGGTATGGTAAGCTGATCATAGCCGCCTTCCTTTTCCACATTCTTTCCGCGGTCATCACCCTCATCCCTACCGGGGCCATGAACCAGCAGTCGGCTTTCCTGCTGCTGTTCACAGGCACCTTCATTTTTTCCCTGGCCAATGGCACTCTTGAGGCTGTGGCCAATCCGCTGGTGGCCACGCTGTTCCCGAAGAATCGCACGCACTACCTCAATATCCTGCACGCCAGTTGGCCGGCAGGTATGATATTGGGTGCCTTCGTCACTCTTTCGATCGGCGACTCGTGGTCCTGGAAGGCCAAGCTGGCTCTCTACCTCGTTCCTACCGTCATTTATGGATTGATGTTCTTCGGTCAGAAGTTCCCGAAATCCGCGGCCTCCGTGAAGGGTTTCTCGCTGGGCGAGATGATGAAGGATGTGGGTATTCTCGGCGCTTCCGTTGCCGGATTCCTGCTCTACCTCTTCACCCGTGATGCACTGGGCGGCAATATCCTCGCTGGCTTCACCGGCAGCGACTTTTTCACCGGCTCAACCTGGGATTACATTTCCATGGCTGCGGGCGTAGGCTTCGTGGGGTGGGTGGCCGTGATTACCAAGTTCTCGATCGGGCATCCGATCCTGTTCCTGCTCTTCATCGCGCACGCTATTCTCGGCTCGCTGGAATTGGGAACGGACTCCTGGATCGAGAATATCAACGGCACCATCCTCACCCCGCAGCAGGGCACCATTCTCTTCATCTTCGCCTCTGCGTTGATGTTCGCCCTGCGCTTCTGCTCGCACTGGATTGAAAGCAAACTCAAACTGTCCCCGGTCGCCATCCTGTTCGTATGCTCGCTCTTCGCGATCGCCGGTCTCTACTTCGCGTCGGGGGTCACCGGCCTCACCGCAGCGTTCGGAGCCATGTTCATTTACAGCATCGGTAAGACCTTCTTCTGGCCGACCATGCTGGCTGTTACCTCAGACCGCTTCCCGCGCACCGGCGCTGTCGCCATGAGTATCATGGGGGGCATTGGGATGCTCTCAGTCGGGCAACTTGGCGGGCCAGGGCTGGGTTATGGCAAAGACCGCTTCACCGCTGAACACCTAGAGGAGAATGGCCAGAAAGCAATTCTCGAAGCCAACAAAGCGGAAGTGCCCAGCAAGTGGCTGACCTTCGCTGAAGTGACGCCCCTTGATCCCAAGAAAATCATTGCGGCGAAAGAAGCCGAAAAGGACAAACGAACACCGGAACAGCAAGCCATGGTGGCCGCGGAAATCGAGGGCAGCCGAAAGCTGCTTCGTTACGACGCGATCCTGCCCATGGGCATGGCTGCTATTTATCTGATTCTACTGCTCTACTTCAAAGGAATCGGAGGATACAAGCCGGTGACGATCGACGAGAAAGCCTGATCGCGCTGACATCATGAGTCCCGGAGCGGGTCCGCAGTAAATCGGGGCCGCATTTTTTGTTTGTGGCCGGTCCACCCAGAGTGGCAGTGGGTTGGGTGTGCAGGCGGGCGCCCG
>JANOZA010000083.1:0-2395 GCA_031429155.1 Verrucomicrobiota bacterium
GGCTGGCAACCCCTCGCCCTCGACACCACCCCCAACTACGACGACACCGCCCCCCACCCCGCCGCCCCGACCCAGTGGAAATACCGCGCCATCTTCCGCGCCGGCGAAAACCAGGTCGGCGGCTGGAGCCTCACCGCCACCGTCGTCGTCGGCGGCTAACAACGTGAAATGCAACCCCGCGCCCGGCCCCGCCGCCGGACGCGGGGAAGTTCGCATCATCGCCGGTGTTCCTTGGTGTCCCGATCGCAGCGTGGTTCCCGTTGTCATTCGCAATCAAAGCGTTGTATGAAGCCCCCATGTTTTCGAAAACCATACGGCAGAGCCTCCTCCTCTGGCTTGTCCCCGGCGGCCTCGCTGTAGCCGGGACGCTCCCCCCGCCCGACAAACTGGATGCCTACTTGGACAGCGACGGCAATTTCGGCCTGACATTTGCGACCCACGAGATGCGGCGTTACATTTTAGAAAGCTCACTGGACCTCGCGACATGGGATCAATGGCACTTTTCTCCACTTGTGCCGCAATCCGGTGGCGTTTCCAGGTTTTCGCTGGTGAGCCCTTCGCGTCCAAAACAGTTCTTCCGCGTCTCGGTGTTACCGTGGGACTTCCAGCCGGTGGTGCGCACCAATAACTGGCTTGGAGATGTTTCGCTGGCAATGACGCCGCAGGGAAACCTGCTGATCGTGTATCAGGACCGCGATGCTAATGAGTTGCGATTGATCGAAAGGACGCCCGATGGACTCCTGAGTTCTCCTTCACTGGTTGCGACGACTGGGATGATCGATGAGCCAGATTTCTGGGACAATTCCGGCTATTCCGACGTGACCCTGCAACTCAGTGCAGATGGAACCCGATTCATCGTCTGTCGCGACCAAGTCGCCGAGTCATTAGTCTGCTTCTGGAAGCGACAGGAGGACGCCCAATGGCAGCGCCATGAAGTCACCGGTCCCCTGTGGCGATGGCCATATCCCAGGTTTAATATCTCGCCCGACGGGACTTTAGGGGTGCTGTATCACGATGCGGGAGACGCGTTTTTGACGTGGGCGGCATCGTCGGCCCCGACACAATGGGAAACGCTCAAGGTCAAAGAGAATGAGTCCTCCAGGACCGGTTTTATATTTAACGCGGCTGGTGACGCTCTCCTGGAATTTCCTCATGGAGCGGACCTGAAAGTGAACCTGAGGACGAAAGCGATCAGCGAAGCTTGGTTTCCCGGGTGTCTGCAATCTATCCGTTCAGCCGGAGGAAGACTGGTTGCACTGTCCGGAACCGGCGATGACGGCATACGGGTTTATCGCAGCCAGGACGGCGGCGATACGTGGCAAGACAGCTGGGTTCCACTCGCCCTTTTTACACGTGCCGAATCCGGGTCGGCCGCCTTTCGCAGCGATGAAGAGATTTCTTTGGTAATCGGAGCATCGGACGGGGTGCAATTCTTCGCCCCGCAGGGCGGGGGCGCGGCTAAATCGTGGAAATCCACAAGGATAAGCGCCCTTGGAACCTGGGATCGTGGACCTCTTGTCCACCTGGCGAACGGCAAAGCCGCGGTGATTCTGCTGCGGGATGATTACGGGATGATCCTGGGGACTGAAGACTGATTTCCCTAATGCGGGGTTTTGTATCCCTGCTGGCACACGCACCTCTTGAATCATACTGGCCGACTTCCACGGAGGTAAAGCCAATCCCTCTTGGGCAAAGGCACTGCTGCGCGGTGGCGCCGCAGTCAGCCATTTGCCCGTCGTAGCATCCCCTGAGAAAACGCGATAGTGGTTTGATCCGCCGCTTGCTCAAACTGGCGTATGACGCCTCCCTCACTCGGTATTGTCGTCTTTGCGGCAAGGGTGGAATGACCAAAATCGGCAACAGCTTGCTCAGTCGAGCCAAACCCGGCGAGAAGCGCAATGAACAATATCTGAATGAGGCGAATCATGAGGTGTCCTTTGCACGAAACTCTGTCCAATAAATGCCACCACCCGAGTGGTCGTAGCCTTCAACCGTAACATACAAACCGTCCGTGATGATTTGCACACGGTAGGCTTTGCCGATCTGCAACTTGTGTTCGTCTGGGCAGTTGGCATCCAGCGATAAACCACGCGGTGACGGCATATAGAGAACGACATCACCGACTCGAAATGGGCATGCTTCCTTCTTCATGATTATCTCCCCAGCAAGGTCGGACCGGAAACTGTTCCTGATCCCGTTCCAAGAGGGAACTGAAATTCAGGTAAGCCACCCGGCTGTCCGAATTGAGGTGAAGCCACAGGGTTAACTCGAATGAGTGTCCCCGAAGCGGGTGTCACTTGATAAACCGCATTCGGTGGCGTGGCGTGTGGCAGTGATAGACCAGCCCTTGCTTCCGCTCCGCCAAGACCTGTTGCTGTCGTAGCATACCCTCCGG
>JANOZA010000084.1:0-3193 GCA_031429155.1 Verrucomicrobiota bacterium
GCATCGCGGAAGCGCCGCAGGGATTGGCGGAAGGCGTGGAAGCTGCTGTCGAGCCGCTTCACGAGGAGGACGCGCATGATGATGGCGAGCTGGAGGGAGATGCGGTCGGCGTTGGTGTAGTTCGCTTTCTTCGCGGGCTTCAGAAACTGGATGGCGCGGTAGCGGTTGTAGGTCAGGCCGTGCTCATTGGCCGCGGAGAGCAGAAGCATGGTGCGGTCGTAGAGCGTCTCCGTTTCCGGCGGCAGCGGATAGAAGATGCGGCGCGGGGCGGCGACTTCCGGGAAGATGATGTCCTGCGCAATGAGGTCGGTCTTGTACTCTTCATTTTCCACCAAATCACGGCGCGTGCGGCGCACGATGATCTCCGACATGACGCGCTCGCGGATGAGTTCGTAGATCGTCTTCACTTCGCGGCGGGCAGTCTCCGCATCGGGAGCGTTTTTGGCGCGGAGAAATTCCTTCTCCCGCGCGGCGAAGAATCGCTGGAGGTTGTGGACGTTGAGCGTGGAGTCCTTCAAGTCCTGGAAGAGTGCGATGAGATTCCGCAGGTCCGCGGGCCGGTTATTCAGCGGCGTGGCCGAGATGAGGATAACCTTTTTCCGCAGCGGCTTGCCGTCGTCTCCCGTGCGGCGGGTGGAGGTCTTGCAAATGCGCTGGAGGAGATCGAACGCGCCGGAGGAGTCGTTCCGAAAACGGTGCGCTTCGTCCACGATCACAAGATCATAGCGCTCTGCATTGCGGACCTTGTGCAGGCTGCCGTTGGTAATGATGCGGACGTTATCGAGATGAAACATTTCCCGCGCCGCCTCCCAGCTTTCCACCAGCGCCGGCGGGACGACGATGAGCGTGTGGGACCGGTGATCCGGGAAGCCGTTGTTGAAGTAGAACTTCCGGGCAATGAGCGTCGCGACGAGCGTCTTTCCGAGGCCGACGACATCGGCGAGGAAGAAACCGTTGTGCTTCTGGAGCAGGCGCACGCCCTGGGTGACAGCATCCACCTGGTAGCTCAGGCGCTTGAAGCCCTTGGGCAGGTCGTCCGCCGCATTGGGATCGTAATCAATGGCTTTGCCGAAATACTCCGTGAGCAGTTTGAAGTAGAGCTGGTGCGGCGTGATCTCCGTGCCGAGATAGGTTTTGGCCGCGACCTCCCGAATGTCCTTCGGCAGCACGTCCACGGACTCGTGCCACAGCGCCTCGAACTCGGCGGTCGCAAACTTCACGTCATCAAAGTCGTGGAGCAGCACATTGAATTCGTAATTTGACTTCGGCCCGTGCGCGCCGAGTCCGGCCTCCGTGAGATTGGAGGAGCCGGTAATAACCGCCCCCGGTTTGTGCTCGTTGAAGCCCTCGGGCCGGAAGATGTAAATCTTGGCGTGCAGGTTCTTCGTGGGATGAGCGCGGACCTGGATGCGTTTGCTGGCGACATCTTCGATGAATTGCAGGATGCCTTGCTCGACATGCGGCGAGTATTCCGCCTCTTCGATGTCCTTGAGCAGACTCGCCTTCAACTGCCCCAGCGTCTCGCCTTCCGCGCCGTGGAACAGCAGTCCGCGCTTTTGATAGTCGGCGATGAGCGTGTCCACATTGATGCCAACGAGCACGCGCACCTGCGGCACATGCTCCAGCATGGGACGAACCGCGAACCAGCCCGAAGACCGCAGATAGCCCACCAGCGCATCGAATGCGGCCAGGTCTTTGTTCGACGCAAAGACGCCCTCGAACTTGGCGAGCAAGGTCTGCGAGCCGTGGTTGGTGAAGAAGCGGGTGGACATTGAGCCCCTTAATAGCCAGGGGAGCATTGTCCCTGCAACCAATCATGCTGAGCGAAGCGGCAAAGGTCCAGTTTGACGAACGCCTTGGAACCCGCCACATCAGCCGTGCAACCATCCCCATTTTCCCCAACATGCTTCCCGAACTGGAACAACTTCTCATCCTTCAGGAAAAAGATCAGCACATTCGCCGGCTCAGGCTCGACCTGAAACGGCTCCCTGCCGATCAGGAGCGTGCCAAAGGTAACCTCGCAGCCGATACAGAGACCGTCCGCGCCGCCAAAGAGAAGGTGCAACTGAACGAAGTGGCGATGAAGAGCCTCGAACTGCAAATCCAGGTCCGGAAGGACTCCATCGCGAAGCTCAAAATCCAGCAGTATGAAACGCGGAAGAATGAGGAATTTGCTGCGCTCGGCCACGAAGTGGTGCGCTACGGCAACGACGTCACAAAGTTGGAGGATGACGAACTGGTCCTCATGGAGAAGGCGGAAGTGCTGAAAGTGGAGCTGGCGGAATGCCAAAAGGCATTGGCGGCGACCCAGGCCCGGGTGGACGAAGAGTTGAAGAATATCGCTGAGCGGCAGGTGCACGTCACGGCGCAGCTCGCGGAATTCGACGCAATTCGCAAGGGTCTGGCGGCGAAGGCTGATGAAGACCTTCTGGAGCGCTATGACCGCATTTTCAATCACCGCGGCGATTCAGCCATCGTGGAACTCCAGGCTGGCATTTGCCGGGGCTGTAATATGAAAGTCACGCCGGCCTGCCTTTCCTCAGCCAGGGCGGAGAAGTCGCTCGCCACCTGTTCAAACTGTGGGCGGCTGGTCTATATCGCGGATTTTTAGTCCGGGCTGAATCACGGCAGCTTTTTGCTTGCACCCGTCATTCCGGGCGGGTACTGCCGCGCCCTTCATTTTAACCCACACCAACACACTGCCATGGCCGATCTCGACGGAGCTAAGAAGAACAAGGATTTTTTCACGAAGACACCCCAGCAAACGCCGGGCTTTTTCCTCAAAGGCTCGGGCCAGTATGACTGGGGCCTCAAGAACCGCCTGAGCAAGGTGTTTAATCCGAAGAGCGGCAACTCGCTCATGCTCGCTTTTGACCACGGCTATTTCATGGGACCCACGACAGGCCTGGAGCGCGTGGACCAGACGATCCTGCCCCTGGAGCCGTACTGTGACTGCCTCATGCTGACGCGCGGCATTCAGCGCAGCATCATTCCGGCGAGCACTCAGAAGGCCATCGCCCTGCGCGCCAGCGGCGGTACCAGCATGATCAGCCCCATGGACGAGTGGGAAGGGGAGGACGGCGATGACAAAATAAAACTCCGCCGGCCTGGCTACGAGCCGCTCTCGAATGAGAACCTCGCGTGCAGCATTGAAGAAGCGATCCGACTCAACGCCAGCGTGCTGGCCGTCCAG
>JANOZA010000085.1:0-3469 GCA_031429155.1 Verrucomicrobiota bacterium
TATTGACTGACGACGGCAAACTTGATGCGCTTGAAGCGGTCCCGCAGCGACATGCTGCCGTCGGGCAGCGGGTTCTTGGCTTCGAACCTCCGCAGCCGGTCCAGTCTCACTTCCGTCAGGTCCACTTCCAGGCCCGGGATCGTCTCGTTAGCCGTCTTCAGCGTGGTGTAGAGAGTGGTCAAAGCGGCGGCGGTGATGTCCGCAGGGCAGCCGGTATCATAGCCGGAGCATTTAGTCAGGGTGCCGATGAATTTGAAGAGCTGCCCCTCCACATCCTTGAAGCTCTGGCCCCCGCGGTCGCGCCTGACGGGGGCCGGGGCGTCCGGGTCTTCGGGCGCGGGCGGCAGGACTTTCTTTGGCACGACCATGGCGCGCAGTTTGTCCGCGGCGGCTTTCACATTGGGGAGCTTCCCGGCCCACGCACTGTTGCTCGCCACCCGGCTGAGCGCGCGAGTGGCCCGCGCTTTGATCAGGACTATGGAGGACGCGCGCGGGTCGGTCAGGTCTTTGAGGTTTGTCAGCGCCGTGTTCACATTCGTGCAGCAGGTGCTCAGTGTGGCCAGCAGCGCGGTCTGCGCCGCCACCGTGAGGTCTGCTCCCGCCGGATTGAATGCCGGCGACATTCCCGCGCAGGCTGCCTTGAGCAGCGTCGCGCGACCGATCCGGTCCATAAATGAGTTCTCGCTGATGGGCATGATCGTGGACAGTGAAGGTGATTTCGTTCTGTAGTGAAGGCTGCCCCGGCACACACGTGGCAGCCGGAGTCATTCTCGGCACCATTTTCAGTATTTCAAGAAAAATCTGCACAGCAAATGGAATAATGTAGCTGCAAAATGAAGGAACTGAACTGCAAAATGGCAATACTTTGAGAACATATGGTGCATCTTCGCTTAAAGAGGCTGCCACTAGACGTAAAGATGGAGCTACTAAGTCTAAAGATGGAGTCACTAAGTCTAAAGATGGAGTCACTAAGCCTAAAGCGGGAACCACTAAGCCTAAAGATGGAACTACTAAGCCTAAAGATGAAACCACTAAGCCAAAAGCGGGAATCACTAAGCCTAAAGATGGAAAAAGCCCGTTTCCTGTGACTACCGATGACGGGAGTTCCCGTCAATATGAGTCAAGTTGCTGATGATTGATCACCGATTACCGATCACTGATAACTGATCACTGCCCATACAGGCTCAATCCATCCACTGGAGAGCGGCATCGGTGGCATCATTGAGTTCATCGCGGCGTCTATAGTAGTGATTGTGTTCAATAAGGGCGCGGGCCTTCTCCAGTTCGGCCCTTGCGTCCACGGTGGGGAAGAACTTCGCGCCGGTATCGGTCCTCATGCTGGCCAGACGGGCGCGGTGCAGGTGGACATCGGCGAGATAGAGCGGCATGAGACCGCGGGTGGCGATCATTTCCGCCTCCGCGAGGTACGCGAGGGCTTTCGTCGCGTCCCGGAGCACGGCCCCGGCGTGCAGGGCCGCGGTGAGCAGGGCGCGGGGGAGGTCGTCGAGGGTGTTGGCCTCGCGGAGTTTGGCGAGGGCGGTGGGGATTTGGGAGTTGAGAGTGGAGATTTCAGAGGGGTCGCCGGGAGTGAGGAGCGCGCGGTAGAGCTGCACGCGGGCGAGGGTGAGGTGGTCGAGGGCGATGTCGAGGAGCCAGTTCTGGGGAGTGATCCATTCGAGCGTTTGGGTGGCCCTGCGGCCGGCCTCGTCGCAGGCGGCGAGGGCGGAGGCGTTCGGAGTCCAGCCTTTAGGCTGATCCGGGGCCGCGCCCCCGCAGCCTAAAGGCTGAACTCCGAACGGCTGACAGCCCAAAGGCTGAACTCCGAACGTCTGCCATGCCGCGCGCTCGGCGGGGGCGAGGAGGAGGTCGGCATAACGGAAGCCCCGGAGGGAATAGAGCAGCGGGAACTCCGGTTGATCATCCTTCTGCATGATCTCCGCCTCCGCGAAGAGCGCCGCGGCCTCCGCCCGCTCGCCGGACTGATGCAGGGCGTGGGCGGCGGTGGTGCGGTTGATCATTTTCTGAAACGCATCGCCGCTGCGGTCGGCGAAGGTGATGGAGCGGCGGGCATCGGCCACGGCCTCGCGGAGGGGGCCCAGCGTGACCTCCAGTTCGCTGAGGTTGCTGGCGACGATGGCGGCCTGTTTCCAATTCTCCTGCTCGATGCGCATGTTCAAGCCCACCCGCATCGGCTCGACGGCCTCGTTGAGACGACCGAGGGCGCGCAGGTCGAACGCTGCCACGGCGATGAGCCATGCCTGGTCCGGCGCGGAGAGGTTCCGGGAGAGGCGGCTCCACGGCACGTCGAAGAAGGCCGCCACCGCCCCGAGGTCCGCACCGATGGCCCCGAGTTTGTACGTGCTGTAGAAGCCCCCGTCGCCGGTGCCGCGCAGGATGCGGTCGCGATAGACCTTAGAGAGCGCCTCCTGATGCCGCGCGGCGAGGCAGCCGTGGGCCACGGCCTGGTAAAGGGGCTGGAGACCGGCGAGGGTGGCGGGCTGATGCTCCGTGCTGAACCGCAGGTGATCGAAGAGCCGGGAGTGGGCGGCGCGAAAGGCCTTGGGGTGGGTGGTGCGGAGTTGCTGAGAGAAATATTCGCGGACCAGGGGGTGGGCGTCTATGCCCGTAGCTCGACTTTCCAAAGTCGAGTGGAGCGGGGCCAGACTCCCGGACGCCGCAGGATCTCGACTTTGGAAAGTCGAGCTACGTTCGTCGGTGAGGGTGATGAGTTCGAGGGCTTCGAGGTCCTTGAGGGCGGCGGTCCATTGCCAGTCTTTGAGTGAGACGATGGACTCGGTGAGGCACGAAATGCCCGGGGCAGCGCGGAGGGCGGCAAGGCAGTCGGCAGTGGCGGGGCGGTCGAAGAGACCGGTGAGGCGGAGGACGGCGAGGTCGCGCTGGCGTCCGGGGCCGGCGGAGGTGAGCCAGTTTTCGTAGGCGAGGAGGACCTTCATGGCGGTGCGGCCAGGGGTCTCGCGGTCGGCTTCGCTGAGGTGGACTTCTTTATAGAGGCGGATGTCGCCGCCGTGGGCCTGGCCGAGGAAGCGGCCGAGCAATTGGATGGTGAGGGCATGGCCGCCGGCGTCGCGCCACGCGTCGGTGAGTTCGGCATCGGTGCCTTTGATTTGCAGATGGCGCAGGAGGGAGATGGCGGCGGCGGAAGTGAGGCGGTCGAGCTTTACCTCCTCGGCGGTGCCGCCGCGGAAGGTCTGCAAGGTGGTGAGGGTCTCGCGACTGGTGACGATGCAGAGGCCGGGGTTGTCCATGGCGAGGCCCTGAAGGAGGGCCGCGAGGGCTTCGTCTTTGATGGGATTCGGTGGAGCCTCGACGATTTCAACCGTTGGTGCGAACGGCGGAGGCGTTCCGGGAGGTGCGTTGTTGGAGAGTGTCGTGGAGGCCGCAGCGCTGCGAACGTGGATCGGACCAAGCCGACCGGATCGCTCGACGGTGTTCAAACGCGACTCTGCGG
>JANOZA010000086.1:0-6851 GCA_031429155.1 Verrucomicrobiota bacterium
GGAATGACATCGGCAGTGGCAGAGGCAGCGAGTGCCGCACTGACAAAGCCGGCGGCGAAAACATGTTGGAGACGATTGAGTAGTTTCATAACGGCGCGCACCGTAGCCGCCATTCCCCGCCGCGCCAGCAAAATGCCCGCCCACGCATCCTGTTACGCCCCGGGAAGTTGAAAACTGGACCGGGCCCCTGATCGCGCCGGCCCTTGCCATACCAGCCCGGGGGACCCCGCGGCAGCAGCGCCGCATTCGCTTATGGAAACGAGCAGCTCGCGTCCAGCAACGAGCGGCTCGTTTCCGGCAACAAGCCTGCGGGCCAGTTACCGAGTGGCTCGCGCCGGGAAACGAGCAGCTCGCGTCCAGCAACGAGCGGCTCGTTTCCGGCAACAAATTGGCCGTGTCATGGAACGAGTGGCTCGTGTCCAGCAACGAGCGGCTCGCGACATGAAACGAGTCATTCGCGCCATGAAACGAGTCACTCGTGTCATGGAACGAGTCACTCGCGAGGCGCAACGAGTCACTCGTTGCCCTTCACCACTGAAGCGGGCAACTCCTTCATATTCAACGAAACAGCCGTCAAAATGGGCGATTTCATTCCGGTAATTATAGCCCCCCGGAGCCCTCGACCACCCCTCCCGCCGGCGCATTAAAAAGCCTTCATCTTTCTCTCGCTCCCCATGCAGCAAACACCAAAACCACACCCAACCTACCCAGAGAGCAAGGGTCCCGACCTCATGAGTCCCCTACAACGGGGAGCCTCGGATCAGGAAGCCGGGGCCTCGCGCACGATCCTGCCGCCGAGGGAGAGGATGCGGGCATTGCCTTTGGCGGCTTCGGCTTCGGCGATGTTGCCGAGCTTGACGTAGATCTGGGAAAGGCTCGTCCAGGCGAGGAGGTCGTTCGGTTTCAAATCCGTGGCCATGAGGGCGGGGCCGAGGGCGGACTTGAGGTCGCCGTTGCGCATGAGGACCATGCCGAGGCCGTGCCAGGCGTCGAAACATGAGGGATCGAGCACTGAGGCGCGGCGAAAGAGCGCGGCGGCTTCGTCGAGTTCACCGACGGCCACGGCGCCGCTGGCATCGTCCAGCAGCAACTGCACCGCATCAGGGTCGCTGCTCATGGGACTGTGCTACTGCACCGCCTGGGCATCGGCGCGCCGGGCGGCGAACCATGCTTTGAGCACAGGATTGGTCATGGTGCCGTAGCCGCCGCGGAAGTACTGCATCGCACTCATGTATCCCTCGAATCCGCCGGGGCCCTGGAAGTCGGGCATCTTCGCGGCGGCATCGTGATAGGTGTGGCTCTCGGCGAGGGCCTTCTTTTGCTGCTCCATCTCCGGGTGATTCGGCAGTTCCTTTTTCTCCACGTAGATGAGGAGCAGACCTTCCGGCACTTCGAGAGGCTGGGACATCTCGCCCGCCTGGAGACCGGCCTGTTGCGGCCCGCCCATGCCGGCCTCGCCGGTAATGGTGCTGCTGATGAGTGATCCATTCACCGTAGCCTGCGGGAGCGGGGTCTTCTTGGAAAAAGCCGGAAGTTCCGTGGCGGTGAGCATCGCCTTCTCCATCGCAGCATCCTTGAAGCTCTTCCCTTCCTTGATGGCCCCCAGAATATTGGAGCGGGCGTCTTCAGCAGCGGCTAAAAGCGCCTTGCTCACCTTTTCGGCTTTGAGTTTATCGGAAATCTTCGTCTTCACCTGATCTAGCGGGAGCACCGCAGACTGCTGGATGCCGGTGACGGCAAAGAAGCAGTAGGACGACTGGCCTTCGCCTTCGATCCAAATTTCAGTGTCGTTCGGTTTGGGGCCGAACAGTTTGGCACCGAAAATGATCTTGGCAGCGTCGCCGTCACGTCCGGTGACTTTCTTCAAGTCCTCCGGTGGGGCGGAGGCACTGAAAGTCACGGTCTTCACACCAAATGGTTCCGGAGCGGCGACCACGGGGGCAGGCGCTGGCGCAGGCACGACCACGGGTGGGGGCACGGCAAGGGCTTCTGCGGGCGTTACTTCCGCGGGCTTAGCGGTATCGGCTGCGGGCGTGGGTGCAGGGGCTGCTGCCTCTGCTGCGGGTTTGTCCTCATCCGAAGACTGGCAAGGATCAGCCGCTGGCTTGGTCGGGGCTTCCTCTGTCTTCGGCGCAGGGGCAGAAGGAGTCGGCTCGGGAACGACAGGGGTAGGAACGACGGGAGTAGGAACCACTGGGGCTGGAATAACCGGAGCCGGCACCACGGGAACGGGGGCCGCGACAGCCGCTGGCGGAGGAAGGATTTTCGCCAGTTCGTCGAACGTTTTGCCGCCGCGGTCTTCGGCTACTATGGCATCACACAGCGCGCCAACTTTCTTCAGCCAGGCGACTTTCTCTGCCTTGTTCTCGTCCAGTTTCTTCTGGTGCTCGTTCATGGCATCACCGTGTGCGGTCATGGCCTTGGTGTAGGCTTCCTGCTGCACCTTGTATTCATCCTGGCGCTTCTTGTAGGCTTCCTCTTTCTCCTTCTTTTGGTCTTCCGGCAGTGCGGTGACATCTTCCATCGGAAGCGGTGGCGGAGGCGGCGAGGGAGCGGTGGGGGCCACCGGCGGTTTCGGAGCCTCGGTGATGACATACTTCACCGTGCGCTGCTCCTCTGAGAGCACCAAAGGATCGGCGGACTCAGGCGGGGTCTTGTCGTCCGGCTTGGCGACGACTTCTTTTTTCGCCTTCTCAGCATCGTAGAATTTCTGGATCTCCTCGTCGGTGACCGTCTGGGTTTCGTGGGCCTTCTTGTCCACGATTACCGCAGCCGCTGTCGTCTGCTGATTGCTTTTGGCATAATCGGCGTCTGTCTCCGCCGGGGACGGGGCGTAGGAACCGCCCACCGTCTGCGCGAGGCGCTGGAAGAGCATCACGTCCCGCAGGGCGGCGAACAGCTTCGTCTCCGTCGTGGGTCGGTCACCGTGTACGCCGCTGGTCAGAAGGCCCTCGAGCTTCTTCGCATCGAACTTGCCGCTGGTCTGAAAGGCCTTGAGTTGCTTGATGAATTTCTCGATGTCCTCACGCTCGACTTCGATGCCGACGTTTTCGCATTCCTGGCGCAACACGAGGATGTTCGTCGGGTAGTCAATATCCAGGTGTTTGGCATCCGTCTCAGCCGTGTTGACCAGATCACCGATCACCTGACCGAACTGAGACACGGGGTCTTCTCCGCTGCGGTCCTGCGCCATCTGGGCCAGTTGACCTGCAATCCGCTGCTGACCGGTGATGATTTCCACCTCACCGAGGGTAAAATCCCGGCCATAGACGGAACCAACCCGCTGGGAACTGCCGCCTTGTGGTCCCTGATTGGAATTGGGATTGAAGAAGAACGTGAAGGAGATGATCACCGCGACGGCGATGATGCACATGAGGACGTAGTGGTGCTTGCGAAAGGTTTCGAGCATGGCTGAAAAAGACCGGTAAGGCGATGGAGGTGAAGGAGCCGCCGCGATCCTGACAGAAACAGTCCCGGCGGCGGGGGGCGCGAAACTAGGAGCGCCCTCCGAAACCGGCAACTGGTTTTTGGGGCGTTGTCCAGCGCCTCACCGCCAGAGCCCGCGGAGGCGGTCCAGGAAGCCCGGCGGTCCGGATTCGTCCGGGGGCGGCCGCGTTCCTTTGCTGTGCACGGGGCATTCGCCGGACGGAATGGAATCCACGGGCAAAGTCTCACGGATGCGGCTGCCGCGACAATCCGGACCGACGACCTTCCCTGAAGCGGTGCAAATTTCGACCTCGCGCAGCGGAGGAGTTTGCCAGTTGCCGCCGTGGTAGCCAAGCGACTGCGCGCGGCGCATGACTTCGATCCAAACCGGCAGGGCCAGCCGGCTGCCGTAGCCGCGGTGAATGATCCGCTCCGGGTCGTCGAGTCCGACCCACACGCCGCAGGTAACGCGGGGATTGAAGCCCACGAACCAGGCGTCGCGGTAGTCGTCGGTGGTGCCGGTTTTGCCGGCGACAGGTTTGACGAGTCCGGCGCTGCTGACTTCCGCCGCCGTGCCGCCCGGCGCACAAACCTTCTCCAGCATTTTCGTAACCAGCCAGGCCGCGCCGGGTTTGATGACTTCAGGATTCATCACTCCGCTGCGGAAGACGAGGGCGCCAGTGTTGTCCTCGATGCGGTCTATGAGAAACGGGCGGCAGCGCACTCCGGCATTGGGAAATGAACTGAATCCGCTCGTGAGCGCCTCCAAAGTCACGCCGGTGTTGCCGAGATAAAGTTGCGCCGACCGCGATTCTATTTCGCCAAAGCCCGCGTCCGCCGCGACGTCGAGCACGGCATCCATGCCGGCGAACTCACCGGCGCGGACCGCCATCGTGTTTCTGCTCTTGGCGAGGCCCCAGTCGGCGCGCTGGAGACCGTTGAAGGTCTTGTCGGAATTGAAGGGCCGGAAGTCGGGATCCACGGCGGACTTGATGTCGCCGGGCCGGATTTCGTTATCATTGATCAGCGTGCCCGGCAGCAACCCCTGCTCGACGGCGGCGGCATAGACGAAGGGCTTGAACGTGGAGCCCGCCTGACGCCGCGAGAGCACGGCGCGGTTGAACGTGCTGTGATCCACTTCGCGCCCGCCGACGATGGCGAGCGTGGCGCCGGTGGCGTTGTCGAGCACCACCAGCGCGCCCTGGAGATAGTCCGGTGCGGCCAACGGTTCCGTCTGCAACCGCCGCTCAAACTGCGCCACCGTCGGATGCTCGTAGCCAGGCTGCCGTTCGATGCGCGACAGTTCTTTTTCCAGGACGGACTCGGCGGCACTCTGGAGTTTGGGATCAAGGGTAGTGTAAACCTTTAGCCCGCCATCTTCGATGTTCTCCGCATCAAGCACACGATCCAGATCACGGCTCACCGCATCCATCGCCCAGGTTTCCTTCGGCCCCTTCGGCAGTGGCTCCACTTTGGTGACAATTTTCTTCAGCCGGTCCGCTTCGTCGCTGCTGATGCGTTCAAAGTGAACCATGCGATCCAGCACCATGTTACGGCCACTCATCGCGACTTCGTAGTGACGAAAAGGCGAGAACCTGTTCGGCCCGCGGATGATGGCGACAAGCATGGCCGCCTGGTCCGGGGAAAGATCCCGCGCCTTCCTCCCGAAGTATGCCTGCGCCGCCCGCTCGACGCCATAAATGCCAGTGCCGAAGAAAATGCGGTTCACGTAGAACTCGAGGATCTCGTCCTTCTTGTATGTCGCCTCGATCCGGCGTGTCAGGGCGATCTCCAGCAGCTTGCGGTGAATGGATTGCTCCTTGCCGAGGCCGAAGCTGTTGTTGGCCAACTGCATGGTGATAGTGCTCGCCCCCTGCTTCGCGCCATCCGCGACGCGGCGGTAGGCCGCCCGCACGATGCCGCGCCAACTGATGCCACTGTGGTCCCGAAAATCATTGTCCTCCCGGGCCAGCAGCGCCTCGATGAAGAACGGCGACACCTCGCTGAGTTTCACTACGATCCGGTTCTCTCCATGAAGCCGCCCGATCTCAGTTCCCTGATGATCATAGACGATCGTGCGCTCCGGCATCCTTCCCAGATCGGCCATGTCATACTTCCCCGCCATCGTGCCGTAGATCAGGTCCAGCGCGAGCAGGGTCAGCGCTCCGAAAACCAGACCGAGCACCGCGCCGCGCACCGTCCACCGCCAAAACCAGGGCCATGAAGCGATCCGCGTCCTCGTTTTCGGAAACAGGCGCGGAAGAATCAGAGAGCGGGATTTGGGAGACACGGCGGCAGACTTGTAATCAATCGCCCTGCCGCTCCGCGACCGGCCCCATGCCGCCGAATATCTGCGCCAGTTTCGCACCCTGCTTGCCGCTGGCATACCAGCCGTAAACCAGGACGGCCAAATGGATGCCGGCGATGAACGACCAAATCCCAAACGCCCACTTCGCCCAGGTGTGTTCCTGAGCAAAAACGAGAAGCACTGTCGCCCAGATAAGGCTGCGAATGAACCATCGCTTCAGCTTTTCCTTTAACATGCCGCGGAACGCCTGAACGAGCATTTGAGGACCGGCCTGCGCGAAGTCCGCCAGGGACGGACCGGCAGCGCGCCCCTGCCCGTCGTCAACGACGTCGAAGTCAATCACCTCAGCATCCGGCTCGCGAATCGCCGGCTTGTCGTTCGGGTCAGTGGACATGGGTGTCAGGGCTTGGCTGCGGTAATGATCCGGACGAGGGCCACTGTCTTGTCATGAACCTGCTGCACCTGTGCCTGCTCGAACGGTTTGCCTTCTGGCAAATCAATGAGCGCCCGGATTTCATCTATGCCGCTGTGAAGTGCCGACATGTGCGAGAGCTTCTTCAATTGCGGATTAAAATCCGCTAGCGTAGCGGAAAAATACTCCGCCAGATCCTTGCGTGCGAGCACCGCCGCACGCTCGGCGCTAAATGGATCCAGCGCCGCCGTGCTCGCAATTTCCAATCCGCGCAGCCAGCCGCCGATGCTGATGAGATGCGCCATGTCCACATCGCGCAGCAGCACCATCTCCGACTCCACATCCTTCTGAGTCGCAGCCAAGTCCTCGCGCAGCGTCTTCCAGTCACCGAGCGCGCTGGTTTCCAGAATGGACTTGGCATGTTCTGTAACCCGGGCACCCGCCGCCAGCACCTTGGCATGACGCAATACCGCGCGTCCAATATCCTCAAGGTCATCCACTTTTTCCGCCTGCGCAGAGAGAAATCCGTCGCCGATGAGCACACCCAGACTGAGTGCCACTCTTGAACGGTCCGTTGACGTCCCTTTAGGAATATCGCGCTTCAGCTTATCGTAAGGCAACTGGCCCAGAAGATCGAGCGAACCAAAGATTTTACGGATGCTCGGCGTAGTGAATTGATTGACGCCAAACTCCTCACGAACGTGC
>JANOZA010000087.1:0-4803 GCA_031429155.1 Verrucomicrobiota bacterium
GCATCTATGAAGAAGTCGCCGCTGGTGGTGGCGGTATTCATCGCGTGGATGGCGATGAGGTTCGGCCCTTCCACGAGATTCACCGAGGCGGCGGTCACGGCTGGCAGGCCGTCGGTGACCACCGGGTCCGGCGCATTCAACCCGAGGGTATTGTAGAAGTGATGCCCGGTGCCGATGATCGTATTGGGCCGCGCCGCGCCGACGCGGATGCCGTTGATCCAAACGATGCAGCCATCGTCGCAGCGGACGTTCACCTGGATGAAAGCCGGGAGTTGTCCCGCGGGAATGGTGAACGTCCTGCGCATGTAAATGGACGTGTAGAGCGCGCCGCCGGCCATGTCCGTTAGGCCGGTGACATTCTCCGAGGTGCCGTTGGCGGTGATGCCGTCGTTGTCGCCGTAGCCGATGGGCGTGAGATTGTCCTGCCACTGCGCGTTGGCTGCGGCGGGAGCGGGTTCCGTGAAGCCCGCCGCGCGCCACGCGGTGAACGGCGCGGCTGGTTCGCCGGTGTCGCCCGCCACACCTTTGCGCCAGCGCCAGGTGCCGCCAAAGGACATGAAGGTCGAGGGCACGGGGCCGGTACCGATCGCGGCGCGCCAGTTGCTGCCGTGCGCGGCGTCGAGGCCCGGGTGCATGAGTTCGATGCTGCGGCCCTCGCCATTCCCCTCCGCGGGCCAGGGCGAGTGGTTCTCGTAGTCTGCTGCGCTCACCACGTTGTTCGTCGCATCGCGCAGGCGCACGGTGTCGCCGTCGTTGGAAAGGCCGCTCGTTTCCTTCGACCCGTCAGGATACGTAATGAGCGCATGGTCCCACGGCCCGAGCGCCGTCCGGCCATAGGAGGCGAGCATGGTCGCCGGGTCTTCCGCCACCAGCAGGTAAGCGCCCGGCAGCATCGTCGTGCCGGCGGGGAACAGATAATCCACCCCGCCACTGATCCGCCAGCCGGTGAGCGTGGCTGTGGTCGCGCCATCGTTGTAGAGTTCGATGAAGCTGTTCCGCACCGTGTTCACCGCGCCGTTGTAGTGGATTTCGTTGACGACCACGCCGCGGGTTTTCGGCTGCACGGTGAGCACGAAGCTCCCCTCGATGAACAACGCGGCAGTATCGGTGCTGCGGATGCGCACCCGCTGCGGCACGCCCGTGAGCGCCGCGAACGACACCGCCGCGCGCAGTTGGTGACCGACGATGGTGAAGTTCCCGTTCTCCTCACTGCCCGCGCCGTTCACCAGCGTGAAGGTGTGCCCCTCGCCGGCATTCGGGTCCGTGCTGGAGATGGTGGAGAGGAAATCGCCCGCCACATTCGTCGGGCGGATCGTCAGGTCATGGAGCGTCACGGAGGTTGGCGCGCTGGGCGGCGTGAGGATCGTGAGACTCACGCTGGCGGGCTGCGAGTCGTATTTCCCGTCGTGTACTTTGAAGGTGAAGAAGTCCGCGCCAAACATGCCCGCCGTGGAAGAGTAGGTCCGCGCCGCGCCGGTGCCGCTGCTGAGCGTGCCCTTCGTTGGCGGCGTCACTATTATATAGGTGAGCGTGCCGCCGTTCGGATCACTGCCGGCGAGCGTGATATTCAGCGGCGTCTCCGCCGGCGTCGTGAGGCTGGCCTGACTGCTGGCGGAGGGAATGCCGGGATCTCCTGCGACGCCCGCGCTCGCGGTGTTGGTCACATTGCTCCCGCCGGTCTCGATGGCGCGCAGCGTCCACGTCACCGTATGGGACATGCCCGCGAGGTCCGGCACCACGGTATTATAAGTCCCCGTCGTTGCCGTGCCGCTGTCCACCGTCGTCGCGCCGAGTTTGATCTCGTAGCTGAATGTGCCCGTCACGTTCGCCGTGCCCACATTCCATGACAGCGCCACCGCGGCGCCTTCGAAGGCGCTGGCCGGCGTGGCGGTGAACGAAGTGATGCTCGGACCCGCGATCGGCGAACCGCCCGCTGCCAGCGAAGCCACCTCTCCCGCCGTCAGCGCGGTATTATAAAGCGCCACGTCATCAATGATGCCGTTGAAGTACTCGACAGTGTTCGTGGCACCGATGCGGAAGTTCGCCGCCGTCGCCGCATTCGTGCCCGGCACATCCGCCGCCACCTGCACGCCGTTCAAATAGATGCGCCGGTTCGTGCCGTCATAAGTCGTCGCCACATGGTGCCAGATTCCGTTGTTCAACACCGTGGCCAGCCCGTTCGCATCGAGGTCAGCGCCCCACCAGTAATGGCTGAAGCCACTCCCGGAGTCCACGAGGCGGAGGGCATTCACCTGGCGCGTCGCTCCGTAGTTCCCCCAGCCCACGATCCCCTGCCGGCCCAGCACGGCCGGCTTGATCCACGCGCTCTGCGTGTAGGTGCTGTTGCCGATGGGCAAATTGTTCACCGTGCCTGACAGGAACTGCGAGGCCCCGCTCAACGCCAGTCCGCCGCCGAATTTCCCGGTCGCCGTGAATGTCGCGCCGGTGGCCGTGAGCACGCTGCCGCCGACCGCATCCGTGCCCAGCGCAGGCGCACTGTTGAATGGCCAGTAAGCCACGATCCCCGCGTGAGCGGACGTGAGGGAGAGAAGGGCAGCCGTCAGGCCGCAGAGGAGGGAGCGTGTGATCATGGGAGAAAGATGGGTTCGCCGGCAGGCTACCGGACACAGCTGCCCGCGCACAATCCTATTCGCGCGACACCGTCCACATTAGAGAGGCGGAAATCCACATCACCGTCGCGCGCGGAATTCCGACGGGGCGAGGCCCACGCTGCGCTGGAAGGCGCGGGAAAACGCGTGGCCGGTGGCGTAGCCGACGACGCGGGCGATGTAATCCACCTTGTCATCGCTGCCGGAGAGCAGCGCGCAGGCGTGCTGCATCCGCATGAAGGCGACGTGGTCCATCGGCGTGCGGCCCAGCGTTTTCAAACACAGACGGCGCAGGTGCTCGGTGCTGAAGCCGGCGCGATTGGCCAGCACCGTGAGCGTCCACGACGCGGCGAGATCGCCGGCGACTTTGGTCCACAGGGCGTCGAGGCGGTCGTCCATTTTCCACGGCAGCGCGAGCCGCCGGGCGATGCCGTCAATGAGCGCGAGCCAGTGCGAGAGCATGGCGGCACTTCGCTCGTGCTCCCATTCGTCGCGCAGACCATCAAGCGCGCGGGTGAGGCGGAGTTCACCGGCGACGCGCAGCGGCGAACTGCTCCCGATGAGCGGACGCACGTCGGGCGGCTCGTCGTAGCGGACGAAACCCGCGCGCCAGCGTTTGCCCTGCGGTGTGTAGAATGAATTGAGCACGCGCGGCGGCGCCATCGTGACCTCCCCGGCCACGAGCCGCTGCCATTTCCCCTCCAGCAGGATGCAACCCTCGCCCGACGCGGTCTCCATGAAGAAGCTGCCGCCGGGATGCAGCCGCACGCGCTCAAATCCAAAGGTGGCGTCATTGATGCCGATGCGCGCGAAATGATAACTGCCGAGCAGCGGACAAATGTCCGGCGTGAGAAACCAGCAGACCGTGCCGCGCCCGTTCTGGTCGAGATCGGTGGTGGGGAGGGGGCGGTCTTTCATGGACAAGAATTGCTCGGTTTCAGGACATCATCTCCGGCCAGTCACGGGCTGGGCTCCTTCAATAAAATTCCGGCATCGCCCGCGGCGGGGGAATGCGTCGTCCGCCGGCCCGAGGGCCACTGCACTGCGAGTTCGCGGAGTTCCTCGCCGGGCGCGAGGACGATGCGAATGGCCGCGGCGTTCTGCGAGGCGAGGCCTTCGCCGAGGCTGCGGCGGAAGAGGCGGCGGCCTTTGTCCGTCACCGCGAGGACCGTCGCGCCGGCGGCGTTGCGATTGCTCAGCGTGCCGGCACCGGGCGTGCGGTTTCCGCCCTCCAGGCGCACAGTGAGCACGCGGCCGCCTTTGCCCAACGCGCCGAGGCGATTGCGGAAGAGGCGGAAGCGCGGCGCGTTCGTGCTCATCAGCGCGATGTCGAGCCAGCCGTCGCCATCGTAGTCGAGCATGGCGAACGAGCGCGCGTCCTCGCGGCAATCCACGCCGCTGAGCAGCGAGAGATCGGAGAAGCCGTCGGCGCCCTGGAGGAGCAGGCGATTGCGCTCGTGGCCGCTGAAGGAATTGCTGCGCCACGCGGGGCCGTCGCCGCCGGTGAGGGAAAATCCGGGGTCCTGTTTGATGAGAAGCTGGAAGTTGAGCAGCGGCGAGCGCCAGTGGGAGGACTGGCGGAAGGCGTCGGACTTGGCGGGATCGGAGAGCACGACCGTGCTCCAGAAGCAGCTTCACAAGTCCACCTCTGTAGCGACTTCCTGCGGCGCGGTGTAGTAGCCGCTGGGGACGTAGAGGTCGAGCCGCGCGTCGTTGTTGAAGTCGCCGAACTGTCCGCCGAACGCCCAGCCGACGCGCGCTTCCGGGCTGTCGGGAGCGGCGCTTTGCAGGAATTTGCCGCCATCGTTGCGGTAGAGAAAATTCCCCTGCGCGGAGACCGCGATGCGCGGGTCCACGTCGCCGGCGATGGCGATGATGCGGTTCCCGGCTTTGGAATACATGTTGGAAACGAAGAGGTCGAGATCGCCGTCGTTGTCGCTGTCGCCGAACGATGCGCCCATGCCGAAAGCCATTTTGTTTTCGGGAAAGAAGTCGCGGTAGGCTTCGACAAAGACCGGCTCCGCTGCGCCGCGCGGCGTGTCATTCCGCAGCAGGGTGTCGGGCGAGAAATCATTGCAGACGTAGAGATCGTCGTCGCCGTCGCCGTCCACGTCGGCCCACGCGGGCTGGTAACTCTTGCGCCACAGCTCCACGGCCTCGCCGCCGGCACGTTCGAGGCGACCGCCGCCGCGAT
>JANOZA010000088.1:0-16846 GCA_031429155.1 Verrucomicrobiota bacterium
AAGCTGGACGATGTGAACGGCTACCAGCGCTTCTCCCTCGCCCTCCAGGGGAACACCGCCCGCCCGGAAGACCCGCTCAGCATCACCGCCGCAGAACGCGCCGTGAGCGGCGGCAACGCCCTCGTCGCCCTCACATGGGCCAGCGTGAAAGGCCTCCGCTACCGCGTCGAGCGTTCCCTCGACCTCCAGACATGGACCATCATCGCCGGGGATGTCTATGCCGATGCCGCCACCAAATCCTACACCGCCACGGAGGCCCTCAGTGCGACGCGTGTCTATTACCGCATCCGGGAGGTGAACCCATGAGCCTGCGCATCCTGCTCTTCGCGTGGCTGCTGCTGGCCACTCATAGCGAAGGCGTCATTATTCATGTCTCCATCCCGGAGGACCAGCAGGCGTTCCTCGGCCTTGGCGATCCTGTCTTCCGGGACTTCGATTTCGATCAGGATGGCAAACAGTATCTTATATCAAGTGAAGTTGAAGCCGGACGAAAGCCGCGCGGGCCAACGACCCACCCTCATACCAGCCCTGGGCCAGCGGCCCGGGAAACCGCCACCGCGACCCACTGAGGGCTGAGGGCCCGTTACAACACGGTGGGTCGGGCTTTCAGCCCTCAATGAACCTTTGCTTCATCACCCGGGCCGTTGGCCCAGCAGATGAAGCCTCCTTACCCGGCGGCGGTGGGAGAATCCCGGCACGTCAATATTCCGTGACCTCACTGACTGATATAATACATCAGGTTTGTCGTGGTGGGAGGCCGGTTCTTGCGTGGCGGGGTGAATGCAGAAGGCGTTTTTTATACCTGGCTATTCGGAGCCGTTCAGGATGCCATCGTTGTCCGGGTCCATGTTGAAAGCATTGCCACCGGCACCCATCTGCAGGTGACCCGCAGGCGCGGCGACGGAAAATGCGTGCGGTCACGCTTCGGATGCTTCAGGGATTGGCCCACCCATGAAAATACCCGCTCTCGCCACCCGCCTCAGTCTGCTGCTGATCGCCGCCCGCTGTTCCTTCGCCGCCCAACCCCTGCCGCGCAGCACACCGGAGGCGCAGGGCGTTTCGTCGGCGGGCATACGCGCCTTTGTCGAGGCTGCGGACAAGCAGGTGGACACGATGCACAGCTTCATGCTGGTGCGGCACGGACAGGTGGTGGCTGAGGGATGGTGGAAGCCGGAGACGGCGGAGAAACCTCACGTCTTGTATTCACTCAGCAAGAGTTTCACCTCCACGGCTGTGGGCTTCGCCGTGGCGGAAGGAAAGCTGAGCGTGGATGACCCGGTTCTGAAATTCTTCCCCGAGGACGCGCCGGCGAGTCCTTCCGGGAATCTAAAGGCGATGCGCGTGCGCGATTTGCTCTCGATGTCCACCGGGCATCAGACCGAGCCGAAGCTCACATCCGATGTGCCGTGGGTGAAGTCCTTCCTGACGCAACCCGTCGAGCACAAACCTGGCGCGCACTTTCTCTACAACTCTGCGGGCACCTACATGTGCTCGGCCATCGTGCAGAAACTGACGGGGCAAACGGTGCTCGATTACCTGCGCCCGCGGCTGTTCGAGCCGCTCGGCATTGTGGGCGCAGAATGGAGCACGAGTCCGCAGGGCATTTCTGCGGGCGGCTGGGGACTGTTTTTGAAGACGGAGGACATCGCGAAGTTCGGCCAGCTTTATTTGCAGAAGGGGAAGTGGAACGGGAAGCAGCTCGTGCCGGAATCGTGGGTGGCGCAGGCGACATCGAAGCAGGTCTCCAACGGCAGCGATCCCATGAAAGACTGGGACCAGGGCTACGGCTTTCAATTCTGGCGCTGCCGCCACGGCGCGTATCGCGGCGATGGCGCGTTCGGGCAGTTCTGTCTCGTGCTGCCGGAACAGGATGCCGTGATCGCCATCACCGCGGACACCAAAGACATGCAAGCGCAGCTCAATGTAGCGTGGGAGAAACTGCTGCCGGCATTTCAGTCCACTCCATTGCCTGACAACTCTGATGAGCAGGCGAAGTTGAAGCAAACGCTCGCCGGTCTGGCTGTGCGCGCGGGGCATGTGGAGAATTTCATCAAGCTGCCCGGCACCGCGGCGACAGCGGCGGCGGCGAATGCCTCCATCCTTCTCTGGCCCGCCGGCGCGCCTGGATCAGAAGGGAAAACGGCACCGGAGAACGTGGAGACAGGAACCAGCGGCGAGCGCAAGATCACTTCTGTGCATCAGCCCAGCATCACGCCATTTCTGCCGGCGAAAGACAAAGCCACCGGCGCCGCGGTGCTCGTGATTCCCGGCGGCGGGCACAAGATGCTCTGCGTGGATCACGAAGGAGACAACGTCGCCCGCTGGCTGGCGGCACGCGGCATCGCGGCATTCGTCCTGCGTCACCGGCTGGCTCGTGAGGAAGGCTCCACTTACACCATCGCAGAACATGCCTTCGCCGACACGCAGCGCGCCATGAGGCTCATCCGTTCGCGCGCTGCCGAATGGAATGTGGACCCGGCGCGGCTCGGCGCGATGGGTTTTTCGGCAGGCGGCGAACTCGTCGCGCTCATCGCCATGAAACCCGGCGACGGCGTCAGCAGTTCACCGGACCCGATCGAACAGCAGAGCGCACGCCCCGCCTTCCAGGGACTCATTTATCCCGGGCGCTCCGGCGACATCATTCCCGACAAGAACGCGCCACCCGCCTTCCTTGCCTGCGGCGAAAACGACCGTCAGGACATTGCCGAAGGGCTGGCGGATGTGTATCTGCGCTTCAAGCGAGCGGGTGCTTCCGCAGAGTTCCACGTCTTCGCCGGAGTCGGCCACGGCTTTGGTTTTCGTGAGGGCATGTCCGGTCCCGTGGCCGCCTGGCCGGCGCGCTTCGCCGAGTGGATGGAAGCGCGTGGGTTTCTGAAGGCCGGGAAGTAATCCCGCCAGGGAAGGTTATTCGATAAAGCAGCCCTTCGCCTTCGTGCGCGAGACGGGGACAGCCTTTCCGTCGAGGATGGCGGTGAGGACATCGCGCAGTTCCGTGTGCTGCGGCTCGCGCCAGTTGAGGCCGACATCCGGGAAGCGATCATCAATGCGCCCGCGGTAAAGGATGCCGCCGGATGGTGAGAGCACCACCGCTTCCGGCGTGACGGTGGCACCCGCGGCTTGAGTCAGTTTGCGTGAAGGATCGAGCAATACGGGCATGGCCAGGTGATATTCAGCCGCGTGCAGCCGGGCTTTTTCTCCGGTGATGTCCGTCTCCGTTTGCACCAGCATCAGCGTCACTCCGCGCGGGCGGAATTCATTCTCCAGCCGTGTCAGTTCCGGCGCGTAGCCATTGGCGATGGGACAAGTCGTGGAACTGAACACCAGCACCGTCGCCCGCGCGCCCGGCACCGGCACTGTGAAGTCCTCGCCGCTGGCTGCCCGCACCTGCCGCAGAGCCACGACTCCATCACCCCAGTTCTCCAGTGAAAGTGAGGCCGGCAATTCAGGGTCCGGAGCGCGCCGGCAGTTCACCAGAAAGAACATTCCCGCACCCGCTGCGAAGAAGCAGAGCGGAGCGAAGCATTTGGCGTGGATGCGGCCGGGGTGAACTAAGCGGATCATGAAGCCGCGACGCTTAGCACGGATCTTGCCGGTGACCACCGGATGCGCGCGGCAAACCGCAGCACTTGCCTTTTCCTGTCAGTGCCTCACCATCGGGAAATTATGCCAGCCGAGTTATCGCGAGTCTTTTCCGCTGCCCTTCACGGCGTGGATGCCGTCGAAGTTGAAATCGAAGTCAATGAGACTTCGGGAGGGGAACAAATGGTGGCGGTCACAGTCATCGTGGGATTGCCGGATGCCGCAGTGCGGGAGAGCCGGGACCGCGTCTGGACGGCGGTGGCGAACAGCGGTTATCCCATCAACACGAGCGGGCGCACCACCATCAATCTCGCGCCGGCGAATATAAAGAAGGAAGGCCCGAGTTTCGATCTGCCCATCGCCATCGCCATGATCGCGAACCGTGTGGACTACGCGGACCACCAGCAGTTGGACAACTACTGCATCGTTGGTGAACTCGCACTGAACGGCCAGGTGCGTCCGGTGAAGGGCATCCTGTCCATCGCCCTGTGCGCGCGGGCCTGCGGGCGGGCGGAAGTCATCGTGCCGCTGGAGAATGCGGAGGAGGCCAGCGTAGTGGAGGGCATTCGCGTCATCGGGGTGAAGAGTCTGAGAGAGGCGTTCGAACATGTGACCGGGCGTGCGCCGCTGCTGCCGCAGCGGCACAAGACCCTGGCGGACTTTGCCAGCGCGCAGACGTGGGACATAGATTTCGCCGACGTGAAGGGCCAGCAGAGTGTGAAGCGCGCCATTGAGGTCGCGGTCGCAGGCGGACACAACATTCTCATGGTCGGTCCTCCGGGCACCGGGAAGTCCATGCTGGCCAAACGCATCCCCACGATCATGCCCGCCATGACGGAGCACGAGGCCATCGAAACGACGAAGATCCACAGCATCTGTGGCCTGCTCGACAGCCGGCATCAGTTCCTTGTCCACCGGCCCTATCGTTCGCCGCACCACACCATTTCCGATGCCGGACTGCTCGGAGGCGGGAGCAATCCGATGCCTGGCGAAGTCTCCGTAGCGCATCATGCGTGCTCTTTCTCGATGAACTGCCGGAGTTCGACCGCAGCACACTCGAAGTGATGCGCCAGCCGCTGGAGGACGGGAAAGTGACGATCAGCCGCGCCTCCGGCAGCATGACATTTCCATCACGCTTCATGCTCGTCTCAGCCATGAACCCCTGCCCTTGCGGCTACTACGGGGATCCGAAACGCGAGTGCCGCTGCGGCACGGCGCAGGTGCTGCGCTACCGCCAGCGCATTAGCGGGCCGTTGCTGGATCGCATAGACATTCACGTCGAAGTCCCGCTCGTGGAATACCGTGAACTCGCGAAGAGCGAAGCCGGCGAGCCTTCGACCGCCATCCGTGCGCGCATCGAGGCCGCGCGCGGCATTCAGCAACAGCGGCTCCGCGGGACCAGTGCCGCGTGTAACGCCCTGCTCACGCCGAAGTTGATGAAGGAGCACTGCCGGATTGATGAGGAAAGCTCCATGCTCCTTGAGAACACCATGAGCCAGATGAACTTCAGCGCCCGGGCACACGACCGTATTCTGAAGGTCGCCCGGACCATCGCCGACCTCGCCGGCAGCCCGGACATCACCGCCGATTACCTGCTGGAGGCCATCAGCTACCGCACACTCGACCGGAATTTACTAGGGTGACTGCCGGCTCTCCGGGCAAGTTCAACCAGCGCGCCGGAGACCGGCGAGTGAAAATGAAGTTCCCATGGCTCCCGGGCGACGAACGGGAGTTCCTACGCCTCCACGTGGAGCCACTATTATTTTGATGGTCAAACTTTGGAAGAACCGATACCATCCTTCAAAACTCAAATATCGCCATGCCATCCGTCATTCGTAGTATCCATCCCGTTTCCCAGCCTCAGGGTTCCAACCTTTGCTGGGTGGCCGTCATCGCCATGATCAAAGGCCGACACAGCCCCGGTGTTCTAAACGAAATCATTGCTGAAGCCCGGGCGCGCAATGTCCCCATGGACTCCGCCAACCGGCTGGATTCGTTGACCGGTGTACCGGCGTTGGCCACTGCCTTCGGGCTCTCCCACATCCGCACAGGAACTGATATCCTCGCCGGCTCGGAACTCTCCACCCGCCTCGTGCGCCGGCCACTGGGACTGCTCGGCACTCTTGTAAATCCGCCAGCGGGAACCCCTCGCCATGCGGTCGCCATTCATGGGGTCACGGGAGACTTCTCCAGTGCCAGTTCTTCGACCGCGCTGGGCGTTGATCCAAGAGGATACAGCTCCATCAATATGTCATTCTTCCAACTCCAAATGCAGTTGCGGACGGAGTGGATCATCTGGCAGGCGTGAGGTCATGGGCCCACATGCCCCAGGACGCAAAAAAGGGAGGCCTCACGGCCTCCCTTTTCTGTTTTGGATGAATGACTTGAGCGGCGCAGCCTCTATCAGGCGGCGGGAGCTTGTTCGGGGGCTGCCTCTGCGGCGGGAGCCTCCGTTTGCGGGGCGGCGTCGGGCTCTGCGGAAGCGGAGTCAGATTGGCCGGAGCCGCCGTTTTGCGGCGGACGCTGCTCGCGCTGCGGTGGCGGCAGGGGCCGGCGGGCGCGGAGTTCCTCGATGAGGAAAATCTCTGCGAGCCGGAAGCTGCGCCGGGCGAGTTCGCGGGCGTCGTTGTCGGGGAAAAGCTCCACGCCTTCTTCGCTCACTTCAGCGAGAAAGATGTCCCGGGCGAGTTTGCAAAGGTCGTCCATCGGCATGCGGGCGCGGTCCTCGGCCTCGCGGCGGGCCTGCTCCTGCTGACGCCGGCGGGCATCCTCGTCGCGGCGTTTCTGCTCTTCCATACGCCGCTGCTGTTCCTGCTGGCGGCGCTGGTTTTCCTGTTCCCGCCGCTGCTGATCCTGCTCGCGGCGCTGTTGTTGGGCTGCCTGACCCTGGCCCTGCTGTTCGCGGGGCTGGTTTGGGCGTTGCTGTTGGTTTTGGGGCGGGGGCGGAGAGGCGGGGGAGCCGGACGTTTCATCAGCGGGGTCCGCTGACGCTTCTGCAGGGGCCGAAGCCTCTGCAGCAGACTGGTCCTGCTCTGCCATCTTGGCCTCCGCGATGTCTTGGACGACCTCAGGGCTGAGGTCGCCGGAGTCTTCGGCGTTGGGGTCCATATCGGCTGAGTCGGAAGGGGTGGGATTGGGCGAAACACCCGGGCGACTTTTGAATCGTCGCGGGCGTTTCTTGTTGAATTGCAATTGGTTCTCTTTCATCCAGGTTTTTGGGGACCTGTCCATGTAAAGCCGGTGAATGGGCGCGAGTCCAGGAGTAATTGGGTGGAACGGGGAAATTAGCGCCTTGGAATGGCTTTTGGCCGATGCCCGGCACCGAATCCCCTCGTCGCTTGCCCGAATTCCCCCTTCACCAGGCCAATGTGCCGTTGCCTTGCGACACTCGCCCGCCGAATCCCGGAAATTCCTTTGCCAAACCAAACACCGCCGTTAAGAGTCGCCCGGAAATTTTACCTCCCTTGACCATCTCCGTATGAAGTTCCGTATCAGCAAAGAAAAGTTCCTCGAAGGGCTCCAACAGGTCCAAAATGTGGTCAGCAGCCGCGCCACTCTGCCCATTCTCTCCAACGTCCTCCTCGAAGTGGACGGCAAGGAACTGCGCCTGACCACGACCGACCTGGACGTCGTCATCAGTGGTCGCGTCAGCGTGGAGGAAGTGGAGGAAGGCGGCAGCACAACGCTGCCCGTTCGCCGCCTCGCCACCATCGTCCGCGAACTCCCCGCCAGCGACATCGCCATCGAAGTCAGCGACGAAAACGCAGCCTCCATGCGCTGCGGCAACAGTTTCTTCAAAATCCTCGGCCTCTCCGCCGACGACTTCCCGCCGCCGCCGAAGTTCGAGGACGTCAAGGAGTTCAAAGTCAGCAGCCAGACCCTGCGCGACGGACTCAAGAAAGTCGCCTACGCCATCTCCACGGACGAAACCCGCTACGTTCTCAACGGCGTCTATTGCCAGTTCAAGGAAAGCAAACTCACCCTCGTCGCCACCGACGGCCGCCGTCTGGCGATGACCGACAGCGACATCGAGTTCCCGGAGAGTCAGGAATGCAGCGTCATCGTCCCCACAAAAGCGGTCAATGAACTCCAGCGCCTCCTCAAGGAAGGCACCGACAAGGAAGACGTCCGCATTCGCATCGGTGCCAAGCAGATCGCCTTCGAAATGAAGGAGAATCTCCTCGTCAGCAAACTCATCGAAGGCAACTACCCCAACTTCCGCCAGGTGATCCCCGGCCAGGCCAAACACCGCGTCACCCTCGAACGCGAAGCCTTCCTCGCCGCCGTGCAGCGCGTGTCGCTCCTCGCCATGGACAAGAGCAACAGCGTCAAAATTAACTTCAGCAAGAACGGCATCGAAATTCTCGCCAACGCTGCCGACATCGGTGAAGCCCGCGAATCCATGGCCGTGAAATACAACGGCCCGGACATGGCCATTGCCTTCAATCCGGAATACCTCATGGCCCCATTCCGCAATCTCGACTCCGACGAGGTCCACCTCGACCTCATTGACGAAGTCAGCCCCGGCGTCGTCCGCATCAACACACCGTTCCTCTACGTGTTGATGCCGATGCGGGTGAGCCAGTAGTCCGCGCTTGCCGCAGGTCATTTCAGCCGACACTTTCACGCATGTCCGCCGCCGTACTTGCCGAGGCTGTCCGCCGCCTGCCCGCTTCTGAACACGAAGCGTTTCTGGATGCGCTCCTCTCCTTCGATGCCGAGGCTATCCGTCAGCGCCTTGAAGACCGTGCGGACATCGCTGCCGCACGGGCTGTTCTTGAAAGTGAAAAGGACTGGCTGCCGTGGCATGAAGTAAAAGCCGGGCTCCATGAGGTATCGCGTTGAGTTGAGCCGGAAGGCTCAAAAGTTCCTTCAGAACATGCGGGACGTTCGACAGCGCGGACGCCTGGAAGAAGCCATCGAATCGCTCACGGACTCGCCGCGTCCATCAGGGGGCAAGCAACTCACCGCCAGCGACGGGATCCATCGTATCCGAGTCGGAGATTTTCGGATTCTTTATTCCATCCAGGACGCCAGACTTCTCGTGCTCGTGCTGGAGATTGGCGACCGAAAGGACATTTATCGCTGACGCCCGCAAGCCATGCCCCCCGCCGACAACGAACGCGCCCTTACCGACGCCTTCTCGATCATCCCCGATCCTCACGAACGTCTCGCCGCCATCGTCTCGTCGTGCGCGGGCTCTGGAATTCCAGACGTCGAGCGCCGCGAGGACGACATCGTCCCCGGCTGCGTCTCCCGGGTGTGGCTCACCGCCTCCGTGGAGAATGGATCACTCCATCTTCGCTGGGAAGCCGATTCCCCACTCGTCAAAGGCCTCACCGGTCTCATCTGCCGTATCTCTGCCGGCACCACGCCCGAAGAAGCCGCCGCGCACGAGACCGCCATTCTGACGAGCCTCCATCTGGACCGCCAGCTTTCCCCCACGCGACTCATCGGCTTGGAAAACGTCGCCCGCCGCATCCGCCTCCTCGCCGCCGGATTGCCGTCCGCGCAAGTCCCAGTGCCACAAACGCCATGAGCGCAGCGTCATGGCCGCCGCTCGCGGCGATGTCAGGCCGCGACTTCGCACGCTGATTCGAATCTATTGAGAAATACACATCGCCAGCAGCCTTCCCGTAGGGCCACCGGTCTTCAAACTCCGTCAACCACCAGCGCGCCGGCCCTGTGGAGACCGGCAATTTCAGATCCTTCAGCAGCACCTCCCGGCTGCTGGTAATGTCACCGGACCAGACAACCTCGCCGCTCCAGTTTTTTCCAGCCACATCACCGCGATACCGTCCCTCTCCGATAAAATAGATCCGCAGCAGCCTGCTGGAAGTCGCCAGTTTTGCCGCAGCAGCAGCCGACTCCGGCTCACGATAGGGAAAGAGCGGTCGGTCGGTTTGGAATGACAATCGCAGCGCTCCGGCTTTGATGTCCTCCGCCCCGCCAGCCTTCGCCACTTTCAGAGCTGTAAAATGCCAGCCGCCCCCCAAATACGGCTGCGCCCACTCCGCCACCTGTGGGGAATACGAATAGCCGTGATCCTTCAACCACTCTGTCAGGTCTGCGCCGGTATCCGCCGTCAGCACCGTGGCATCGAATCCCGCCACGCGTTTCTCTTCGATGATGCGGACTGAACTAAAGCTGCCTGCTGCCGGCAACGATGCCGAGCAGCCTAGCGGAATTGAAAACCCCGTCCTCCACCGGGGTGCCGTGATCTCTTCCAAACGCGCGATCGCATCATTCCCGGACTCCGCCAGCTCCGGCTGCGACGGCGAAGGCACGATGAACCCGACATCTCCCGCATCCGTCTTAAACGACGCCTGCCGGATGAAGTGCTGCCGTTGCCGCGCCGCATCCCAGACCATGATCACCGTCTGATCTGCATTGACCACGGTCCCCGTCGCTCGCGTCACGGCACAACACGCCGGCACCCTGGATGTGGCACAAACAAAGCCGAACAAAACAGCGAGCGTTGCAGCAAAACGACATTCGAAAGTAATGATAGTCTTCATACCCGCATGTGAATACCGTGCGGCCACACGGTCAAGTTCCGAGTGGCATTACTCCAGCGCCGTACGCAGCTCACTGAGGTGTTCCGGCACCGCAGTGAATGGATCGGGTTTCGCTTCGTATTCCAGCGCCACCCAGCCCTGGTAGTTGGCCTCGCGCAGCAGAGCGGCGATTTTCTTCAAATCGGCGGGCTCCATATCTTTGGCACCGGCACGTTTGATCTCCACCTTCACCTGCACGTTCACCGCCCACGGCGCACAACGCGCAAGATCTGCATAGGGATCGGCGCCGTGGAAGTTGCCGGTATCGAGATTGATGCCAACGGCGGGACTGTTCACAGCCTTGATGATTTCCAGCAGGCCATCGGGCGTCGCCACGATACCGCCGTGATTTTCTACGCCGAGCCACACGCCCTTCGTCGCCGCGTAAGCACCGACTTCCTCAAGGGACTTGATCGCCTGGCGACGCGCTGCCGCTTCATCGAGACCCTTTGGATTTCCAGCGAAGACGCGAATGTGCGGCGCGCCGAGCACGACGGCGCGGTCAATCCACTGCTTCACACCGGTCTTTTCCTTCTCAAGTTCCGGGCCATCCGGCAGTGCAAACGTATTGCCCACCGCTGTGCCGCTGACACTCACGCCGCGCAGGAACGCATGACGGCGCACCTTGATAAGATCGGCCTCGGTCACGTCTTTGTCGAAGTAGTAGCTCGTCAGTTCCGCGCCGGCGATGCCCTGATCTGCACAAAGGTCAATGAACTTGAAGAAGTCCATCTTGGCAGGATTCTTGAAAAAATCCCGGAACGAGTAGGCCGCGAGACTGAGTTGGAAGCGCGGTTTGCCGGCGCGGATGAAAGGTTCCACGGCACCGGCAAAAGTGGCGGCGGCGAAAGCGGAGGATTGGGTGAGGAACTGGCGACGTGTCATGCTGCCGCGCATACCCCGGGCCTGCGCAGGCTCCAAACCCGCATCGGCGGGACTCAGCCTTCGAAGTTCGGATAACTCCCCAGCACCTTCACGAAACTGCAGTGCTGCTCCAGCCCGCTCAGTGCCGTGCGGACTTTTTCGTCCTGACAATGGCCGAGCACATCCACAAACAGAAAATACTCCCAGTCGCGTCGCCGGCTGGGCCTGCTTTCGATGCGCGACATGTTGATGTGAAGTTCATTGAACGGCACCAGCGCATGGAAAAGCGAGCCCGGTTCATTGCGCACGCTGAACATGAGCGATGTGCGATCACGTCCGGTCGGCGGGCAGGTTCGCTCGCCGATGACGAGGAATCGTGTCGTATTTGTAGCGCTGTCCTGCACGCTGTGATCCAGAATGGTGAGGCCGTGCAGCGTCGCCGCGAGCGGTCCGCCCAGGGCACCGGCGTGCGGCGTGCGCGATGCGATTTCCGCCGCGCGGGTCGTGCTCGGCACCTCGATGAGATCCGCCTTCGGAAAGTGACGCGTCAGCCATTCACGGCACTGCGCGAACACTGCTGCGTGACTGTAGAGAGTCGTAATTTCCTCCCGCGGCCCGGAGGCCATGAGACAATTTTCGATGCGCAGGAGAATCTGCGCGCAAATGTGCAGCGGACTGTCGGCAAACAAATCCAGGGTATGCACCGCCGCGCCTTCAGTCGTGTTTTCGATGGGGACCACGCCGTAATTCGCGCGCCGGCGCGCCACCGCATCGAATACCTCTTCCAGACTTTCCGCAGCGGCGTAGTCCACGCTCGCGCCGAACTTGCTGATCGCCGCCTGATGCGTCCAGGTGCCTGCCGGACCGAGAAAGGCAATCTTGAGGTCATCCTCAAGCGCCAGCGCCGCAGACATGATTTCCCGATAAATGGCCCGCACGCTTTTCTCCGGCAACCGGCCCTGCGCCGCTGCGTTCTTCTTCACCAACCCCGCGAAGACTGCCTCCTCGCGCTCGGGCGCATAGATTTGCAACCCTTGCTCCTTCTTCACCGTGCCGATCTCATGCACGAGGTCGGCGCGCTGGTTGAGCAGCCGCAACAGTTCGCTGTCGAGGGCATCGATTTGTTTACGCAGGTCGTCGAGAGGCATGGGAAAGTGTCGCGCACAGTAGCAATCCCCCGCGCCGTGCAAAGACAGATTCACTCCTTCGCCGACAGCACCGCCGCCCGTCGTTCTTGACGCGACCGCGGCCTCGCCCCTCCCATCGCCTTCTCCTGATCCGTGAGATGCAGTGCGAGAAACCCCGGCGCACGCTCCGCCCGTCCGGCGCGAGTGTAGTCCCGCCAGACAGTCGCCGCAGCCTCTGCCGCGGGCATGCCGCTCGCTGTCAGAAAATCAAAAACCGTCTCCACCAGACGCAGCAGCGCGATGCCCTCACCCGTGCCGCAGCGGGCGTGTACGAGTCGCGTCAGCTCCATGACGGCCGCGAAGGCACTCCCCTCGCCCCACAGCACCGGCGTGCTTTCTACGAAATTCCCGCTGTTCCCCACGAGATCCCACACCTTCGCAAACCGTCGCATGGCGTTCAACTCCGCAAACGTCATCGTCCCCGTCTCCAGCACTTCATAGGGCGGATGCGCCGCGTAACGCATCGCGTGCGTGGCATCATGCCGCACGATCGGCGTGCCGCGCAGACGCTTCAGGATACCCACCTGAATCTCTTGAGGCCCCATCGCCACCAGCCGGTCAAAGCCGCGCGCGAAACTCTCCAGAGTCTCGCCAGGCAATCCCGCGATGAGATCAGCGTGGACATGCACGCCCGTCTGCGTCCGGAGGAACCGTAGATTCTCCTCCAGCTTCTCGAGATCATTCCGGCGGCTGATATTCACAGCCACCACAGGATCGAACGTCTGCACGCCGACTTCAAATTGCAGAGCGCCCGGCGGAAACTTCCGTATCAGTTCACGCAAATCCGCAGGCAGTCGGTCCGGGATCATTTCAAAATGCAGGAACAGTCCTGGCACCCATCGCTTGAGGAAAAAATCCATGATCGCCCGGCTCATGCGGATGTTCAGATTGAACGTCCGATCCACGAATTTAAACTGCCGCGCTCCCCGTTCCAACAAATCCCCGAAAGCCGGCAGCAGCGACTCCAACGAAAATGCCCGCACCGGAATATCCAGCGATGACAGACAGAATTCGCACGTATAAGGGCAACCCCGCGACGCCTCTACATAAATCACCCGCTTGGCCAAATCCTCCTCGGTGTAGAGATAGTAGGGCAAACGCAGTTCCGCCGGCTGCGGCAGCCGCCCCGGCACCAGCTTCATCGCCGGACGATCCCCCGCCAGCAGGCCGCGCAGCACCCCCGCCAGCGAAACATCCGCCTCCCCAGTGATCACGACATCGGCGAGTCGCACGATCTCCTGCTGATCACACTCATAACTCACCTCCGGCCCGCCCAGCAAAATGCGCAACTCCGGACACACCCTCCGCAGCGCCGCCACCACTCGCTCCGTCTCCGCGACATTCCAAATATAGACACCGAACCCCACCACCCGAGCCCCGCTTTCCAGCACTCGCTCAACGACATCCAGTGTCCGCATATTGATGGTGAACTCCGCCAGCGCAGTCTGCCCCTGCAAGTCCTCCGGTAAATTCGCCATCAGATAGCGCAATCCGAAGGCAGCATGCTGCCACGTCGCATTCAACGTGCAGAGCAAAACTGATGGTCGGGCGGTGGACATGAGCCGTGATGCTATGCCGCGCTAAGAACAAAATCAATCATTCACGCCCTCCGGCACAAGTGGCGGCAATTCAGATTCTTCGTAAGCGTCACGCGGAGACCCTGACGATGGCACTTGCGGCGGCGGCTTTTTGAGCTTTGGCCCAGGCGGCGGGAGTGATGCTGGCGATCTCGCTTTGCTTCGTCTCCGGCAGGCGGGTGACGATGTCGCGGAGGCAGGCTTGGGGATCAAGGCCGCGGCGGCGGGCGTTTTCGATCACGGTGTAGAGGATGGCGCTCGTTTCTCCGGCTTCGACTTCGCCGAAGAAGAGGTAGTTCTTCTTCCCGAGGGCGGTGGGCCGGATTCCGTTCTCGGCGAGGTTGTTGTCGATCTCGACGCGGCCGTGGCTCAGATAGTTTTCCATCGCTTCCCACTGGCCGAGGGCGTAGCTGACGGCTTTGCCTAACGCGCTCTGCGGCAGGGGCCGCGGACTGCTCTCAAAGAGGTGAATGGCTTTCTTGATCCTTGTCAGGACAGGCGTTGCCTCTGCGGCGCGGTGTGCTTGCTTCAGCCGAGGGCCGGTGCCGGCCTCCCGCAGTCTTTTCTCGAGTGCGTAGAGGTTTTGCATCTGGCGCAGCACCCATCCGGCGCGCTGCGGCTGCTCTTCTTTGGCTTCGATAAATCCGCGCCGGATGTGCGCCATGCACGCGACCAGAGTGATGGGTTCCTCGCGCCTGCGGACGTAGGCGTCATACGCGGCGTAGCCGTCGCACTGGAGTTTGCCGCCCCAGCCGGCGGGGACGATGGCTTCAAGGCACGAGGCGGCCCGGCTCGCATGCCATTCAAAGAAGATTGCGGACGCGGACCGGTGCGCGCACCGCGGACAGTTCACGGCCCAGAGGTAGCCTTGCTTGGTTTTGCCATTCCCCGGTTCCAAATACCTGACAGGAGTCTCGTCGATCTGCACATACCCGCCGTCCATGACGGTGGTTTTGATTTCGCGGTAAAGCGGGCGCAGCCAGTCGGCGGTCATCGCCAGCCAGCGGGCCTGCGTCTGGCGCGGGATGAGGACGCCGTGCCGCGTTTTGAAGATTTGCCAGCTTTTGTTTAAGAAAGTCAGGCTGGCTGTCTCCGCTCCGCTCCGGCTGCTCCTGACGATAGAGCGGGAGGTGGTCGCAGTATTTGCTAACGATAATGTGGGCGAGCAGTCCGGGGGCGGCGGTGCAGCGGTCCTGAAGGATGTGCAGCGGGGCGGTGACAGGTGGCGCGGCGGGATCGCGGCGGCTGACATACTTGCGCCGGATGAGCCGGCGGCGCACGAAGCGCGCGGGCGTAATGTCGAACTGGCCGGTGATTTCCTCGCCAATGCAGCGCCACTGTGCGGGCTCCGCGCGCACGATGTCAGGAATTATGATTTCCTCTTCGACGGGCAGGTGCTCCGGGAGGCGGGGACGGCGTTCCTGGCTGCGGCGCGGGGCGTGTTCGGCGGGGATGGCCTCCAGCGTGTCACCGGCGGCGGACACGCAGGAGGCCGCCGCTTTTCCCGCGGCGGGTTCTCCTTCCATGCCGGTGAGCAGCAGTTCGAGTTGGGCGGCATTGAGCTTTTCGCTCTTTGCTCCAAAGATGCGCCGCACCAGCAGGTCGATCTTCTGCCGCAGCAGTTTGGTTTCCTGCTCCTGCGCCGCGATCCGCTCTAGCGCCGTTTGCAGCGCGGTGGCGGATGGAACTTCGGACGGCGTCGTGCTTTGCTGCTAGCACAAGGCACCGCGGCGGGCCAGGAAAATGTTGTCATAAATTTTCGCGCACGGTGCCGTCATCGTTTTAGAGAAAGACCTCCACGGCACCTTCAGGTGCGTTCATACCATGCACGGCGTGCGCCGTCGCCCAGATCAATGCCGTCAGTGAGCATGGCCAGCGCCTCCGGTGTGAGCTTGAGCTTCACCGTGCCAGGCTCAATGGTGCGCGGCCATGAGAACGTGCCCTTCTCCAGTCGTTTGCTCAAAAGCCAGAGCCCCGTTCCGTCCCAGTAGAGCATCTTGAGCCAGACGGTGCCGGCGGTTGCTGAAAACAAAAGGCGCGCCGCTGCGGAAGTCCTCCTGGAGTTTTTCGCTAACCAGCGCCAGCAGACCGTTGTGACCGCGCCGCAGATCGCACGGCTCGAGCGCAACGAACACCTTCAGTGTGCCGGTGAAGCTCAGCATGGCAGTGCGGGCGCGGAACTGTGAGCCGTGGTGAGCACCCGCAGCAGTTCCGCCGCCAGCGGCAACTGCGTGCGGTGCGTGATCTCCATGCGCGCCCCACCCGGCAGGTGCAGCGTCAAGGCGCCGCCCGGCGTGCTGCCGCCCACCACCGCCTCCAGCCACTGCGCCGCGCCGCTATTGCCGCCGGTCGCGGCCCGCGCAGTCCGTTGCTTCTTGCGGCGCAGCACCCAGCCGGCAAAGCTCGGATACTTCACGCCGCAGAACGCTGCGAACTTCGCACCGGAAAGCCCGCTGCGCTCGAACTCATCGAGCAGCGCCTCCTGCCGCTCCCGCGGGACCCGCACCCGGCCCCGGCCATCCGTTTTCAGAATCTCTGTCGCGTTGGTCGTAGATGTCATAGTCCCTATCTATGACATCTACGCTATCGCCCGAACAGTGGGGCCACGCGTGACGCTTACGCTTCGGATTTTCGCTTAGATAGTATATGAGATTCGCGTACAGAAGTAAGCCTGCTTTCCTTTCGGAAAGCAGGCTCAATTATTCTGGCAACGTCCTACTCTCGCAAGACCTTTCGTCAAACTACCATCGGCGCTACTGCGTTTCACTTCCGTGTTCGGGATGGGAACGGGTGGTGCCACAGTGCTATGGTCACCAGATGCGGTGCAGCATGTCTGCACCGATTCTGGTGGCCCAAACGGGCCGATGGTTTGGTATCGAAAGAACTCAGCGGTGAACCGAATTGTTCGCTGATAACTGCATACAGGAGGAAATACGTAAAAAAGAAGAAAGAGAATTAAGCCGAACGGATGATTAGTACTGCTAAGCTGAACACATTGCTGTGCTTACACCCGCAGCCTATCGACGTGGTAGTCTTCCACGATCCTTCAGGGAAAACTTATCTTGGGATGGGCTTGGCGCTT
>JANOZA010000089.1:0-1592 GCA_031429155.1 Verrucomicrobiota bacterium
GCCGGGAATGCACTACGTCCCGGCGAAAGCTCGCTCACTTTTGTCGAAACTCTCGAGAGTTTCCCCGAAATCAGGGAAGGATTCAGCGAAGCTCAGTGACGTTCTCACGAGACTTCACAGTACCATGTCGAAATGTGGCAGGTTTTCAAGGAAACCACAGTAAGAACCGGCGAAACTCTCCAGAGTTTTGCGGTAACTTCCTCAGGATTTTCGGAATCCGGGCTCCCGTCCGCAAGTAAGTGGACAAACTCCCCTGTGTTTCGATTCCTTCCAGAGCCAAGAGCGTCGCAGAGCCGGCTCGGTAGCCGGCTGGCGATGTCGTTCCAGTGGTCGGCTGGGCTGAGGGTGTAGCTGAAGTCGGACCAGAACTTTGCCGATTCCGTTTCCGTGGCTATGCGTTTGGTGCTGTTCCTGACGCCGGGGAGGCGGACTTCCACTTTGTTGCGCTGCATCGTGGAAGCAGTCCGTCAGAGTGCAGGGTGCAGGATTGCCAGGTTGCGCGCCGTCAGGGCCGGCGGCGGCGTCTGAGCGCGGGTTCCCTGGTGGCAGTCATCCGTATTTACCGGATTGCGATGCCGGCCAAAACTGCACGGGCCGCCTCTGTTGCGGCGGCGTGCGACCGGGCGTGGATGCGGCAGAGGGGGGCACCGGCGGAGACGGGAGTGCCGGTTTTGCGAATCGCATCCATGCCCACGGCGTGATCCACAGGGTCCGTCGCCCGCGCCCGCCCCGCGCCGAGTTGGAGCACGGCCTGACCGATGGCTGCGGCGTCCACTTTCTCCAGAACTCCGGATGCCGGCGAAGGCACGTCTACGATAATCGGAGCCGCTGGCAGGCCGGCCTCCGTCAGGGTGTCACCATTGCCGCCTTGTGCGGTGACCATTTCCTGAAACTTCAGCCAGGCGGTGCCGTCAGTCATGCGCTGGTGATGCACGTCGCGCGGCGTGGTGGATACGGCGCAGGCGAGGTCCAGTGTGAGATCAACCAAATCAACCGGCCCGCGACCGTGGAGGGCGGCGATGACTTCACGGACTTCCAGGGCATTTCCCGCAGCACAGCCGAGTGGTTCGCTCATCGGGTTGAGTAGCGCCTTAACCTCCACGCCGCCAAGCGCACCAGCAGCGGCGAGGGCATTTGCCAGCGCCTCCGCCTCCGGCAGTGTCTGCATGAACGCGCCACAGCCCCATTTCACATCCAGAACCAGGCGGTCCAGGCCTTCGGCGAGCTTTTTGCTCATGATGCTGGCCGTGATGAGCGGGATGCTAGGCACGGTGCCGGTGACATCGCGCAGCGCGTAAAGTTTGCGATCTGCCGGGCAGAGCGTCGCTGTCTGCCCGGCCATGAAACATCCGTGTCGCTCTATCTGTGTCCGCATTTCCCGGAGGCTCAGCCCCACGCGAAATCCCGGGATGCTCTCCAGCTTGTCGAGCGTGCCCCCGGTGATGCCGAGGCCGCGTCCGGAGATCATCGGCACCCACATTCCGTCACTAGCCAGCAGCGGCGCAAGGATGAGCGAAGTCTTATCGCCAATGCCGCCAGTCGAATGCTTGTCCACCACCGCTGGACGAGTGCCGGGCGCTCCCCAGTCCAGC
>JANOZA010000090.1:0-5252 GCA_031429155.1 Verrucomicrobiota bacterium
GCAAATCAGAAACGCTGGCCCCAGCGCAAAGATAACGGAATAGGTCAGCACATAGAACCACCACCAGGCGGCTTTCGCGTGCAATACCAGTACCCCGGGGAACCCCGCTTCGCCGATGCACCAAGGCCAGGCTCCCAGGCTCAGTTTCATGTGGACGGCGAGCGAATAGAACAGAACCAGCATCAGCAGCCCGGGCGATATGGCGGCGATCAGTCCAGCGCGGGAAGTCTTCATCCAGCAGCCTGCCTTTATTTTGCAGCCAAAAACTCCTCCAGCGTTTCGCACTGAGAATGCGTTCCGGGAAAGCCCGGAATGACGCCGACATAGAAGCCGGTATCGGCACAGCGTTCGATAACTGCGGTGTATGATTTCATGGGAGAGAGAGAGGGCTTTCCCGACTGAAAGCAACGGCGGCTTCCCGCCTCACAAACATGAGCCGCCACCCGGCAGCCGGCGGCGGAGGAAGTTCATGCGTTTCTCCATCGGCAGCGCGAGGCGGCGGCGGATGAGCGCGCGCATTTGGAGTTCCGTGTCCTCGCGCAGGACGGCGCGGGGGACGGGCTTGGGACTTCTCTTGCTCACGGCTTTGGTGCTCCGGTTCACAGCGCGGCCAGAAACTCCTCCAGCGTGAGGGCGATGTCCTTGATGATCTGGCGCAGCAGCACGGGAGAAAGGTCTCTGCCGGGATGATTCGGAACGGTGGTGCCGCGGCCATCGGCGTGGCGATACTGCATATGCGAACCGCGCTGCCGCACGAGGACGAAGCCGAGCGATTCCAGAACGCGACAGACCTCGCGCGGTTTCAGGACAGGCGGTTTCGGCATGGGACTACGCGGCGATGCGGATGCTCTGCGTGCCGATGAACTCCGCCTCCAGGGTTGGCTCGCCGTCTTCGAGCAGCATGGCGATGACCTCGCGCAGGTTGGCGTTCAATTCATCCAGCGTTTCTCCCTGTGAATGCGCTCCCGGAAAGCCCGGCACGAAGCCGACATAGTGGCCGGTATCGGCACAGCGTTCGATGACTGCGGTATAGGATTTCATGAGTGCGAGAGTGAGGTCTTTCCCGCCGGAAAGCAACGGGAGCTTCTACGTTCACAAACAAGATCCCCCGCCCGGCAGCCGGCGGCGGAGGATGTTCATACGTTTCTCCGTCGGGAGCGCGAGGCGGCGACGGAGGATTCCTTTTCATAGCGGGTTTGTTCCGGTCTGGCTAATCGCCTCACAGATCAGATCAATCGTCCCGCGCACCCATTGGGTATTGCCGACGTAGTAGTCGAGCGCCTCCAGGGCGTGCGTGCGTAATTGCTCCGCGGGGAAGAATCCGCGGGAAGCGAGCAGCAGGATGTCCTCACGGTCCTGAGGAGCGAAGCGGCTGATTTTGGAGGTTGCGAGGTCCAACGGGCTGAGAACGCAGAGATGCACGAGGCGGCGTTCATTACCGATGCCCGGCCATTCCCCGGCATTCTTGCGGTGGTCGGGATGCAGCAGAGCGAAGGAGTCGTTGTAGTTGGCGTCGAAGTAGAGCGTCGAGGGAGTGCCGTCCCCGCGGCGGTAGTCCACGACCAGTTCACGGGCGGGTACAAGCAGGCGGGCGGAGAAGGATGCGTCCACATCATCCGTATAGCGTGCACCGCAGTGGAAATGCAGGGCCATGCCGCCGGCCAAGTACATCCGAATGGGTTCTCCGGCATAGCCGCCGGCGCGCAGCCAGGCGTCCAGCTTGTCGAGCATGGTGCTCATCGCGGTCGTGAGTTCAGGATGCCGCAGGTGCATGATAGAGAAGGCGACGGAGCATGTTGGAGAAACGGGAGAGGTCGAATCCTGTGCGGCTGACCAGAGCGGAAAGGTGGCCGGTGCTGCCGCGAGTGAGCTGTTCGGCCACGGTGAGGAGTTCGGCGCGGTGCCCGTACCAGTCCACGCCGGCGAGGAAGAGTGCGGCAGCTGTGAATTCCTCCTCATGAGGATGGGGGCAGGCGAGCCACTGCGCCGCATCGAACCTCCCGCGCTGCTCGGCACAGAACTGGAGGAGGCTGGCTTCGGTGACACGGTTCATGGGTCATGGATAACGGTTCCGCCGAATGCTGGCAAGGGCTGTGGTATCTGTGGAGGCAGGGATCCTTTCCGGCTTTCTATTCCGCCATCTTCAGCCGTGCAAAGTAGATCGCGGTCTTGCCTTCGTGGCTGGAGTAGTAGCTCACGAAGATCTGTCCGTCCGGGCCTTCCGCGAGGCCGGGATAACTGCAATCGCCGCCGCTGGGCAGTACGAGCATCGGCATCGCGCGACCGGTGGCGGTGAGGATGCCGACGGTGGTGTTGGCCTTGCCGTCAGCGAAGTCGCGTCCCGCGTAGATCATGCGCCCGTAGGCGATGCGGATGAAGTCGGCGCCGTGAATGATGTGGCCGGTGTCAGTCCAGGACCACTTATTATAAGGCGGCTTGCTTGTGCCGAACATGGTGGTGCCGCGTTTGCCGCTGCTTTCGTTGCGAGTCAGGGCCAGCATGGTGCCGTCTTCGGTGAAGCGGAGCGTCGTTTCGTTGGGCAGGACGTTGCGTCCGGGGGCGAGATCGGTGACGCGGGAGAACCTCGCGCCGTCGGGCGAGGACCAGAGGCTGAGTTTGAATTTATCCTCGTCCGCCACCGTGTAGGCGACGCCGTAGAGCGGAAACGGAGCGTCAGAAGGATCACCAAACTGGTCCGGGGGACGCGGCGTCACCCGCCAGAGCCACTGACCGTCATCGCAGGCGGGGAGCGGTGCCGTCCAGGTGCGGCCGTCGGCGGAGAAAGCGGTGCGGGTGCGGGCGGCGGTGCGTTTGCGTTTCGCGCCGGGGGCGCTGGTGCCGTCGTAGATCGAGCCGCCGATGGTGAGCATGAGGCGACCATCGCGCGCGGGGCAAAATTTCGGATCGCGCAGATCCACGCCGGCTTCGGTGAGCAGGGCCGCGGATTCCCACGCGCTGCCGTCTTTGGAAACGAGCACGCGCACCGCGCCATCGGTGCCGGGGACGTGCGCGGTGCTCTCGCGGAAGGTGATGAACCACTCGTCTTTATAGTTCGTCAGGCTGGTGAAGGCATTGTGCGGCGCGGCGTCCCAAATCTTCTTCACCTCCACCAACTCCAGCGCCGGGACGATTTCCAGATTCTTCGCGAAGCCCATCTTCTCCGCCGTCTGGAGCGCCCACGTCCAGTCCTCCCGCCGACCCGTGATGCGGACCTTCGTCTTCTCCGCAGCCATCGCCACGGCCTGAGGGATGTCCATGTATTTGAGGATGCCGGGGAAGTGCGGACCTTGGCTGTGCGACGATGTGATTTCGCGAAGGTTCACTCCAGCAATTCCATCTGCGAGGAGCGACACATAAAGCGCATCTACTGCTACGCTACTGGACGCATGGAGGACCATTTTGCGCTTTTCATTGCGAACGGAGTCGCAGATGAACGTGATCTCACCACAGCGGAAGTTGTCCGACGGCACTCCACACAGACTCAGTCGTCGAATGCCATGATGCGTCGATTTCGACGGATCCTGAGCGTAATCCGGCTCTTCATCAATGCGGAACCAGATCCAATCATTCGGCGGAAAGGTTCTTTTGTCCTCAGGAGGACCAACCTCCCATGAGGGCCAGGCCTCCAATTCTGCGCCGCCGGTCAAATGAACCTGAATTTCCCCGTCTTTAAGATGCTGAGGCCCCCAACCCCCATCATGGGTTCTTTTACCGGACGTTCGAGAATAAGGCCACCCGCCGCCAACGCCTATCGCCCAACCGTGCTCTCTAATCTCCTTTGGGGGAATTCTCAGCACCTTCTCCCGCAGCACCTTCATCCACCCGTCGCGCATCTTTTCCCATTCCTCTTTCGTCTGCGGCACCGGCGGATTCGCCATCGGCACGAAAGTCTCATCTATCCGCGTGTTGATCTCGTCCTTTGGAATCTCATCGAAGACGCGCAGTTCCTCCACTTTGAAGGCTTTGAGCGCCGGCTCTTTGATCACGTCCATGAGGTCGCGGCCTTTGAGGAATCGCTCGAACCAGTGGAACGCGCCGATGTTGAGCGGCTGCGTGTCTTTGTGCGGGCCTTCGGCGATTTGCAGGCCGAGATTCTTCTCCGCGCCCAGCAGCGTGTAGATGCGGCGGGTGCTTTCGTGAATGCGCATGACGCCGCCGAGGGGGAAGATGTCGTCCTTGTCGGTGTTGGAAATGAGCAGCGGGCGCGGCGCGGCGAGGGCGGCGAGTTTGTCGAAGTCCCAGCCGTAGAGGTTCACGAAATACATGCAATCGCAGTGGCCTTCGATGACGCCGCCGATGACGTGATCTCGCAGCGTGGTGATGCCGGCGGTGGGCGCGGCGACTTTCACGCGGTCGTCCACGGCGGTGAGATACCAGGTGTAGGCCCCGCCGCCGCTGCGACCGGTGACGCCGATCTTCTCCATGTCCACCTCTGGCCGAGTGGCGAGATAATCGAGCGCGCGGATGCCGGCCCATGTTTCCACACCGGCGGGCGTGTAGCCGCGGCTGACCCACCACCAGCGGTTCAGTTTATAAGTGCCGTGATGCTCGCCAAGGATTTCGCCCCACTGCACGGTGTCGAGGATGAGAGCATTGTAGCCATGCCGCGCGAACCACACGCCGTGGTGGTGATAGCTGACTTTGTTGCCGCAACTCGTGCCGTCCGGCGCATAGGTCGGGCCGTGGCCGCTGAGGCAGAGGATGGTCGGTAGTTTGCCGCTGGAGACGGCGGGGCGGAAGAAGTTCGCGGTGACGTAAAGACCGGGCAGGCTTTGAAAGTGTAGGCGCTCCACCGTGATGCCCTCGCCCGGAAGCGTGCCGACGATGACCGGCTTCAAGTCCCCGCGCGGCGGTTCTGGTTCCAGGCCGAGCATTTCCTTCAACTCGCTGCGGTAGCGGTCGCGGTTGGCCAGCCACGCCGCTTTATCCGGCACTTCTTTGGCGAACGACTGCTCGGCGGTGCGGACGAGTTGCTCCAGATAGGACGGAGGCTCCTCAGCGAAGGCGAGCGGGCACAGGAGCAGGAGAAAAAGCAGGCAGCGATTCATGCCGCCACCCTTCAGTCGCCGTGCCCGGCCTGGCAAGCTCCGGGTATCCGGGGCGGGCGGGGAAATCTTGCGTTGCCAGCCCGGCCCGCCGGTGAACAGGTGGGCGGATGAAGAGCATGACAGGATTTGGCCGCGCGGAGTCCACCGATCAGGGACTGCGCTGCGCCGTGGAACTTTCCTCGGTGAACCGCAAGCAGAGCGATA
>JANOZA010000091.1:0-3515 GCA_031429155.1 Verrucomicrobiota bacterium
GAATCCCAAGCCCGTGAGCCTCAACCGCGAAGCAAAAAGCCCCGGCCTCCACGCCCCGGAGCCTCAACCCCGGAGCAAACAGCCCGGACTTCCACCCGTTTTGCTCCGCACTTCACCCAAACTGCGTCGCCCGCGAGGCCGCTGAGCCTCAAGCTCGGAGCAATGTGTCCCGCGTTTCACGCAAATTCAGCTAGCGAAGAGGGTAAATACGTCAGGGCCGCCCCCCCCGCTCCCCCTGGCGCGAGAGGACTCCTTGGCTCCCCGCTCATCGACCGTGTTGCCGCGCCCGCGGGAAACACTCACTCGGTACCTTGCGTCCCCCACGGTCCTGGTTAAATACCACGCCCATGTCCCTCCAGACCCTGCGCGATGACCTCGCCTCCTTCGTCACCTACACCCAGTCTCTTAAAGGCGACGAGAAAAGCGAGGCGCAGACCTTCCTGGATCACTTCTTCCGCGCCCTCGGTCACAAAGGCACCCACGAAGCCGGAGCCACCCTCGAATACCGCGTCGCCAAAGGCCCCGGCAACAAAGGCAAGAAATTCGCCGACCTCCTCTGGCCCCAGCGCGTGCTCATCGAAATGAAGTCCCGCGGCGAAAAGCTGGAGCGCCACTACGACCAGGCGTTCGACTACTGGACGCACATCGTCCCCCACCGCCCGCCCTACGTCATCCTCTGCAACTTCGACGAGTTCTGGATCTACGACTTCAACCAGCAGCTCTTCGATCCCGTAGATAAGATCAAGCTCGCGGAACTCCCGCAGCGCTGGTCCACCCTCGCCTTTCTGCTCCCGCATCCGCAGAAGCCCATCTTTGCCAACAACCGCGTCGAAGTCACCCGCAAGGCCGCCGCCAAACTCGCCAGCCTCTTCCGCTCCCTCCTCGCCCGCAGTTGCCATCAAGAAGCCACACGGCCGGACACAATCAATGCACTTGCGGAAGCAGGGAGCGACCGGTGAACTGAATGAAACAGAAACTGCCCATGTCCAAACCCCTCACCCTTGAAGTGCTCCAAAACGAAGCATGTGCCTTTGCGGCGCTGGAGTCACAATACCCGGAGCCTTCCTTGTTTGGTGTCACGGACGGAAAGGCCGTAGGAACTTACCTGGAACAAAAATTCCGGGGCTCACTTAGCCAACACTACTCATTCGATCAGGGGAATTCCGCGAAAGGGATTGATTTTCCGAGCCTTGGTGTTGACGTCAAAGTTACGAGTATCCGCCAGCCACAATCCTCCTGTCCATTCAAGAGTGCCCGGCAGAAAATATATGGACTAGGTTATTCGCTGCTCGTCTTCGTCTATAACAAGCATGATGACGACGCCACCCGCACGGCCAGATTAGACATCCTGCACACCGTGTTCATTCAGCAGGAACGAACTGCCGACTTTCAAACAACCTCGGGGCTGTTGCGTCTGATCGAAAACAAGGCCAACAGGGATGACATTGTTGCTTACTTCGGGGAGCGCTCAATCCCATTGGATGAGATTGAAGCAGTCAAGCTCGCAGATGAAGTGTTGGGCACGCCGCCCATCTTGGGCTGTCTGACAATTACCACTGCCTTCCAATGGCGGCTCACATACAGCCGCGCAATTAAAGAGGCAGGAACCATGGAGGGAGTGCTCCGACTCACATGAAGTCTCTAAAGCGTGCGGAATTTGGCGATTTCCAAACCCCACTCGGTTTGGCCCAGGCGGTATGCGAATTGATTACTGCTCAACACGTGACGCCTGACGTCGTCGTGGAGCCGACCTGCGGAATCGGGGCCTTTCTCGCGGCGGCAGCAGATGTCTTTCCCGGAGCACAATTGTGTGGCTGGGACATCAGTTCCGCCCATCTTGAGCGGGCGCGGAAAGCGCTCGGAGATCCGGATGCAAGTGGACGCCTGCGACTTGTTTGCCAGGACTTCTTCGAGTGCGACTGGGAGCACGAGTTACGCTCCCTGCCGGGCAAATTGCTGATCCTGGGCAATCTGCCGTGGGTGACGAATTCAGCGGTTTCCGCCATGAATGGCAGCAACCTGCCGCAGAAAGAGAACTTCATGGGTTTGCGAGGCATGGCCGCCATCACAGGCAAGTCCAATTTCGATATCTCGGAGTGGATGCTGATTCGGCTCCTGCGTCCGCTCAATGGCCGGGCGGCGACCATCGCGATGCTCTGCAAGACCGCAGCAGCGCGCAAATTCCTGCGTTACGCATGGCAGAACGATAGCCCGGTGAGCAGCGCTGCACTCTATCGGATTGATGCCGCCCTTCACTTTGAGGCCGCTGTGGATGCCTGTCTGTTGATAGTCTCTACCGGGACAACGGGTCCTCACGAGGCGGATGTTTACGACTCTCTGGAAGCTCCGAAACCATCCGGGAGGATAGGGCTGGCGGGGAAAGACCTCGTCGCCGACATTCGCGCTTATCGAAAACTCCGCCACTTGGAAGGCCTTTGCCCGCATCGGTGGCGTTCAGGCATCAAACACGACTGCGCCGCTGTTATGGAACTGCGTGGCATTTCCGAGGAGAGACTCGAAAACAGTCTCGGCGAACGGGTGGATGTAGAATCTGACTACCTTTATCCCCTCCTCAAATGCACGGATCTTTTCCACGGGCGGGTCACTCCTGCCAAATGGATTCTCGTCACGCAGCAAAAAGTCGGCGAGGACACCTCTTTAATCGAGCACAAGGCACCGCACACCTGGACTTATCTCACCAGCCACATTGAGCGTTTTGAGGCCCGTAAGAGTTCCATTTACCGCGGCAAGCCAGCTTTCTGCCTGTTCGGGATTGGGGACTATGCCTTCGCTCCCTGGAAGGTAGCAGTGTCCGGCCTCCACCACAGTGCGCGATTTACGGTCATTCCTCCCTTCCGGGGAAAGCCTGTGATGCTGGACGACACCTGCTATTACCTTTCCTTCAGCAGTCCGGAAGATGCACGTCTCGTCTGCGAGGTGTTGAACTCTGTCCCGTGTCAGAGCTTCCTCAAGGCGCTCGTGTTTCCCGACGCCAAGCGCTCCCTCACGGTGGATTTGCTGCAGCGACTGAATTTGAACGCCGTCGCCGAGGAGGCTGGTTTGGATGCGGAATGGAGGCAGATGAGCCATGTGAGGTTCAGAGCCCCCGAGTTCGCCTCACAATTGGAATTGGTGATGGAAACTCCGACAGCTTATACGGTGAAATCGAAACTGGTCCGCAAAAAGTAAGTTCCCTGCGCCGCGACATCATGGCCAAACTCAACTACTCCCTGCGCGACCTCTACCGCACCCTTGAAGAACCCGGCGCCAATCCCCTGCGCACCGCCCACGCCACCCTCGATACGGCAGTCCGCGCCGCCTACGCTATGCCCCCCGACGCCGACATCCTCACCTTCCTCCTCGCCCTCAACCACACCCTCGCCGCCAAAGAAAAGTCCGGCGAAAAAATCACCCCGCCCGGCCTCCCCCTCCCGCCCTCAGAACACGCGCAGTTCGTCACAGACGACTGTATCCACGTCTAACCTCAACTCTCCGGTCCTATGCCAGTCACACTG
>JANOZA010000092.1:0-5963 GCA_031429155.1 Verrucomicrobiota bacterium
CCCATGTCGCCGATGGTCGAAGACGACTACGTGTGGGGCCGACTGCTGAAAAGCCACGATAAGATCCAGACCGGCGACATACTGAAATTTCGCAATGTGGTTTTGAAAAGATCGTCAAAGCCAGCGACGCCAAGCGCCGCACGTTCATGTGAGCCACCTTAGCAACCCGCCGTGATGCGGGTGCCGAACTCTCCTACGCCGCGGAACTGTATAACCGCGTCACTGAAGGCTTTGAAAACCGCCTGCGCCTCGGCCTGCACGTCTGCCGCGGCAACTGGAGCAAGCGCGAGGACGTCATGATCACCGGCGACTACCAGCCGCTCACCGGCTGCTTCCGCGACATGCACGTCCGGCAGTTAGTGCTGGAATACTGCACGCCCCGCGCCGGCGAACTCGACGTCATCGGCCGCGCCCTCGCCGACCGCGAGATCGGCCTCGGCGTGGTGAACCCCCGCACGGATGAAGCCGAGACCCCGGAGAGCATCGTCGCCCGCGTCGAGGAGGCGCTGGAGTTCTGGAAGCCCGAGCAAATCTTCCTCAACCCCGACTGCGGCTTCGGCTGCTTCGCCAACCGCTGCGTCAACGTCGAGGAAACCGCCGCCGCCAAGCTCCGCAGCATGGTCGAAGCCGCGCGAAGGTTGCGCGGCATCTAGCCGCTCCCTGTTTTCAGTCCGCTATATCGGCTCCTCCAGCGTGATCGTCCGCGGGGCGGTAGTCCGCGTGCCGGTGCTGTTCGACACTTCGGTTATGATCACCACCACTGCGCCCACGGCGAACGGCCCGAGGGCGTTGCCGCTCGCATCCAGGGCGGCTTCGTTGGTGAAGGTGGGTTCGCCGGCGAGCTTCCATTTTATCTTCTTCGTCGTCGCGTGATCTCCGCCGCCGGGGACGTAGTTCACGAGAACCTGGAGGCCTTCTTCGCCGCCTTGAGTCACGGTGTCTATCTCCACGGTCTCGGGCGCGGGCGTGCCGGGCTCGGTGGGGATGCCTGACAAGGCTTCGTATTCCGGCGAGCCGGGATCGTAGCTCGCCTTCACCACCTTGTACCAGCGCTTGTTTAGCTGATCCACCGTGCGGTCCAGCGTGCGCAGGGCGGTGCGCTTCGCGTCGAGCAACTCCTCCTTGTCGTTGTTAGCCGCTATCAAGTCCGTATAGCCATCGAGCAGCCCCTTGAGCAGAGCAGCCGTGTAGGACACGCCCTGGATCACCCGGGTAATGGCGGGCTGCGGCGGCGTTAGGGCAGTCAGCGCCGTATTCGCCCGCACCCAGACCGGATAGAGCATCCGCGCGCGCTTGAGAATGCTCGCCTCCGTCGCCGGCTTGGTGCCGTAGAGGTCATTGAGGTCCTTCATCAGCCCGTCGTTCTCGCTGAGGTGCCCGTCAATGATGGCCGGGATCTTCGTCCCCAGCACCTTCAGCTTGAGCAGCGCCCCCTGGATCGCGCGAAAGGCCGCATCCTTCACATCCTGCGCCGCCGTCCGCTCCTGCATCAGGGGCTCAAACTGCCCAATATAACCCTCCAGCTCCGTAAACCCGTCCGCCCCGATTTTCAGGGCCGGCAAATGCTGTTCCCATGCGGCGCGCGTCAATTGCGCCCGATTTTTGGTGTCTTCCCAGTATTCCATAGTGCTTGAGGAGGTTGAATGCTTCGCCTTGGCTGGCAGAGAGACCTTGAGAAGGTGCGCAGGCGTCGGGTCATCGTAATAAAATCCCCCGTCGTATGTTACACCCGGTTCATCCCAGTTCGGCATTGGCTATTTGGCTTATTTGTTTGTCTTTGTCCAACACAGTATCACCTTTCTTGCCATCTGCAACGTCTTTTTTATTTGCTGTCGCGTCTTTTTTCCAGTCTGCGACAGCTTTTTCTGTGTCTGACTTCAAGTCAGAGGCACAAAAAGCGAAGGAAGACACGGTAAAAGCCAATAAATAATTGAAGAAAGCCGCAACAGAGAGACAAACAGGCAAATCTGAGTCCAAAAAAGCCGAACGTGTCCGCAAAGAAGCAATCCCTGAGCCATCCCCCCTGCAAAACGCACCCGATGAAGGCAACACTGGGAGTGGCGAGCCTCTGGCCGCCATATAAAAAGACCGCCGAAGGCCACTTATAGACGAGCGAGCCCCGGACCCACCCGTGGGGGGAACGCGGCCAGCGGAACGGTAAGTGGCCTGCGGCGCGGTGTATATAAATGGCGGCCATAGGCACGCCACTCCCAGTCGCTTCGTGGCACGGCAGAGATGTTTCATGGCGGCGGAAGGGCGCTTTCGCACCCCGTGGAGGCAACACTGGGAGTGGCGAGCCTATGGCCGCCATTAAAAAAGACCGCCGAAGGCCACTTATAGACGAGCGAGCCCCGGACCCACCCGTGGGGGGAACGCGGCCAGCGGAACGGTAAGTGGCCTGCGGCGCGGTATATATAAATGGCGGCCAGAGGCACGCCACTCCCAGTCGCTTCGCGGCACGGCAGAGATGTTTCATGGCGGCGGAAGGGCGACTTCGCACTCGGTGAGGATGGCCTGGGCCTCGGCGAGGTCGGGGGAGCCGAGGCGGGTGTAGATTTCCACGGCCTTCTTGGCGTTGGGCAGCGCCTCGGCGGCCCTGCCCTGCCGGACGAGGGCGTGGGCCAGGCGGCGGTTGTCCTCGGCGACCAATTCCTTCCTGCGGACCCCTTTGGAAAGGGGCAGGGCCTCGCGCGCCAGGGTCTCGGCGGCCGGCCAGTCCTCGCGGTCGAGGGCCAGATCTGCCAGATTGCCGGTGATGTAGGCCACGCCCTCGCGGTAACCGACAACCCGGGCCACGCGCAGCGCCTCGCGATAGTGCCCCTCCGCGGCATCGAACTCGCCGGAGAGCTTTTCGGCATTGGCGAGGTCGTTCATGCTCGTCGAAACGTCCACACTCTCGGGGGCGAGACTGCGGCACAAGTCGAGAGCCTCGCGGCAGGCGGCAATGGCGGCGGGGTAGTCCTTCTTGAGTTGATAGCCGACGCCGAGCAGGTTGATGGCACCAGCGCGCTCGCGGGCGCCGGCCTTCGCAGTGGCCCAGTGCGCAGCGGCGCGTTCGGCACAGGCGATCACGGCGTCGGCATGTTGGCGCAGATTGTGAATCGAGCCGATGTAATAGGCGCACCAGGCGGCACCATCGTGATCCGCGACGACCACGGCCCTGGCTTCGGCTTTCTCGTTGAGAGCGATCCCTTCATCCCAGAGGCCCGCAAAACGAAAAAAGGTCTGGAGGGCATCGCATACGATTTTGAGGCGCGTATAGTTACCGGCGAGAAAAAGAGGCAAAGAGAGTACGATATCGGGCCAGGCGGCTTCGAGCACGGGAAAGCCGGTGTGGTTAGTTTCGCCGTTTTCGATGATCATTGAATAGGCGCGTTTAGCAAACTGGTCGCCGGTCTCCGTCATCACGCCGGGCTTTTTCTTGTGCAGGAAGTCCTCGACCATGGGCACGAGGGTGAAGGCCTTCATCTGATCTGTGGGAACGACTAGGGAGCGGTGAACCAGGCGGCGCACCGCAGTCTCGACATCCGCGAGGGGGAGTTCCTCCTTCTGCTCATTTCCCCCTTCTTCTTCCTCTTCTTCCTCGAAATTCCAGTCACTAGGATCGACCCATTCAATGGAGGGATCTGCGATGGCGTGGATTTGCTCGACGCTGGCCGGCAAGGTGAAGTAGGTGAGCGCGCAGAGGACTTTGCTTTCCTCATCGCTGAAATCCTCCACGAGATCGCCGAAGATGAATTCCAGGAGGTCGTTGCCCGCCGGGCAGGAGCGGATGAAGTGGAGGGCATCGGTGAAGGTGAGGCAGTGGCCGCGGCCGAGCTGGCCGGCGGTCCAGCGGAGGAGGAGGGGCCTGCCGGCGGTCTCGCGGTAGAGGACGAGGCGCTCGGCTTCGCTGGTCTGCGCGAGGAGGGGATTGTGGGTGGCGAGTTCGGCGAGGGTGGCGAGCGCGGCTTCTTCGCTGAGTTTCTCCAGGATGAGTTCCTCCGCGCCGCTGCCGATGCGCCCGCGGCTGGTGAGGATGGCCTTGCAGCCGGCGGGGAGTTTCTTGACGAAGGTGAAGAGGGTGTCGCGCTGGGGTTTGGTGAGGCTTTCGAGGTTGTCGAGGACGAGGAGGGTGCGGGTGCCGCGCAGGGCATCGAGGAGCAGGCGCGGGCGCTGGTCCTCGGGGGCTTTGGTGATGTCAGGGAAGCCGAGTTCGCGGGCGAGTTCGTTGAGGAGTTCGACAAGGCCGGAGAGGATGAAGCCGCTGAGGTCGCGGATGCCGTCGTCGTCGAGTTCGCGGGTCTTGAGGGAGACGAAGATGATTTTCTTGAAGACGTCCGGAGAGACCTGATAGGCAGCGCGGACGGCGAGGGAGGTCTTGCCCATGCCTCCGGGGCCATCAATGAGCGCGCCCCATGTGCGGCTGTCAGGATCGAGGGCGGCGGCGATCTTTTTCAACTCGTCCTCACGGCCAAAGAAGGGCTGGAGGGTGGGGAGGTTGTGGGGGATGGAGGTGGTGGGGACCAGCGCGCTGGGGGCGGCGGGCTGGCGGGCGAGGAACTTGTGCAGGGCTTCGGAGACGAGGCGCTGGAGTTCTTCGACTGAGGAGAAGTCCTGCTTCACCCGACCATCGCACGCGCGGGTCTTGAAGGCGGCGAGGTTTTTTACGGCGACGGTACCTTTCTCAATGTCGTCATTGGTGAAGGGATGACCGGCGTGGGCGGTGAAGATCAGGAGTTCCTGCAGCTTGCCGTCGGCTTTGCGCTGCACGGCGTGGTCAAACTCGAGTTCGGTGATGGATTTTTTACCGCCCTTTGGCACCCACCCATAGCGCCAGGCATAGACGCCAATGTAGAGGTCGGCCTGGTCCACCATTTCGAGCGAGATCTGGACGCCGCTGGCATCGCGCGCTGGCAGATGCTTCATCCAGATGGGGAAAACGCCGGCGCTGATGCAGGCAGCCTCCACGGCGGGCCGGTGCTTTTCCAGATCAAGCGCAGTGCTGCTGATCATGGCCGTAAACTGGCCGGGGCGGGCAGCGGAGGAGGCGGAGGATTCAGGAGCCATGCGGCGCATGATGCCGCAAAAGTGTGAGGAGGCCAGAAAAAAGTGAGGGACGGAGACGCGGGAGGGGCTTCAATTCTCCAGCAGCCGCAAACGGAAGAGGCGGCGGGGGTCGGTGGCGGGGCCGGAGAGGGTGACGGGGCCGGGGGCGCGCGGGATGGTGTGGTTGCCGGGCACGTCCCAGGGGTTCCAGGTGGTGAGGTCGGTGGAGGTTTCCATCTGCCAGGGGCGGTTGTCAGGGATGGTGAATCTGAGGGTGCCGGGGGCGGTGAAGGAGGGGGTGAGGAGGCTGGCGCCGGCGAGGGGATTGGTGCCGGCGAGGTATTCGTTCATGTTATCGGCGCCGTCGTAGTCGGCATCGAAACCGGGTTCGCTCTCGGGGGAGTCGTCGGAGTTGAAGCGGGCGATGCGCCATTGATAGTAGGTCTGGCGGGCGGGGAGGGCGGTGTTGATCCACTCAGTGAGGAGCGTGATGGCGGACTGGTCGAGTTCGCTGCTGCCCAGCGGGGGCATCCTGGTGAAGCCGTTGGTGAGGGCGATGCGATTGAGAATGATGGAGTGGGTGAGGTCGCCGGAGACGATGAGGCGGTTGTCGGTGTTGCCGCCGTTGTTAGTGGCGAAGCCGTCAATGACCTGGGTCTGGGCGAGGGTGAGGTGGGCGCGTCCGTCCCAACTGGGCGTGGCGGTGCCGCCGCTGCGGTGACAGTTCGCGCAGTTCACGTCGAGGTAACTGCGGACCCGGGCTTCGACCGAGTATCGGGTGTCACCGGCGGCGACGTGATGCGGGAGGAGGTTCGGAGATTCCGGCACATTGGAGAAGTAGCCGGCGTTGCGCAGCAGGGCGAGTTGATTGCCGGAGAAGCCGTGGATGCTGACGTTGTCCGGGCGGTTGAGCTGTCGCGTGGTGAACGAGAGCG
>JANOZA010000093.1:0-3772 GCA_031429155.1 Verrucomicrobiota bacterium
GGAGGATGTGAGCACCGGGCAGTGTTGGCATTGGATGTCGGATGAGGAGGCACAGTTTGTGGGGCCGCCCGGGACGGCGGCGCTCCCGGGTCATGCGGTGCGTTCGATAAGGGCGGCATAGGCGCCGTCCACATGATCGCGGTGCGGCAGGAGGAGTTTGTCCTCCAGCAACACCCAGCCAGGAGCTTCTTTCATCACGGCGCGGACGAGTTGAATATTCTCCTGCGGCTCGATGCTGCAGGTGGAATAGACGAGACGTCCTCCAGGATTGAGCAGGCCCAGCATACGCATGAGAAGGGCGCTCTGGGTGGCGGCGATGAGGCGGAAGAAGTCGGGCTGGAGACGCCAGCGGGCGTCCACGCGGCGGCGGAGCACTCCGGTATTCGAGCAGGGGACATCGAGCAGGATACGGTCGAAACCGTCTTTGAATCGCTGGCTGAAAGCGGCGGGCTCGGGATTGTGCTCCCAGTCCTGGACGTGGCTCTCGACGATGTTCACGCCGAGGCGCGACATGTTATCGCGGAACCGCTCGATGCGCTTCGCCGAGGAGTCGGTGGCGACGATGAGTCCTACATTCTCCATGTCCTGCGCGAGGATGGCGGTCTTGCCGCCAGGGGCGGCGCAGGCGTCGAGGACGGTCATGCCGGGTTTGGCCTTCAGCATAAGCGGGGCGAAGCCGGTGGACGGATCCTGCGCATAGCAAAGCCCGGCGCTGAGTTCGGCGCGCGGGGGTTCAGGAACGCGGTACCAGCCGGGGCCGGGACCGGCGAACGGCTCAGCGCCAGGGATGGCGGCGACGGCGGAGGCGGCCCGCTTGTGGAGTTCGTTGACCCTGACAAACACGGGAGCCGGATTATTACACCACTCGCCGAGGGCTTCCATTCCTTCGGTGCCGTGTCGCTGGGTCCAGTCCTGCACCAGCCATTCAGGCAGAGAGTGGCGAATGTGCGGCGGCAACTGACGTCGAAGACTTTGCAGCGTCTCGCGTTCGCGCAGGGAACGGCGGAGCACGGCGTTGACGAGGCCTTTGGCGCGTCCGGCGAGGGCGACGGTTTCATTCACCGCAGCGTGGTCGGGCATACCGAGAATGTGAAGCTGCACGAGGCCGAGACGGAGCCACTCGCGGGCGTCGTCTTCGAGGCTGCCGCCATCGCGCAGGTGATCAATCCACGCATCGAGCAGCGAACGATGGCGCAGAACGGCTAAGACAAGGGCGTTGAGCAGTGAGCGGTTGGGGCCGGAGAGGGCGTGCTGCACGGCGGCACGGTCCACCATTTCCTCAGCGTAGAGCCCCTGCGGTGACCAGCGCCGGAGAATCTGCCAGGCGCACTGTCGGGAGTTGGCTTGCCAGTCAGCCATCACCGCGGCGCGGGCGCGGGAGGCGCTGGCGGGTTGACGGGCGAGAGTGTTTCCTCCGGGGAGAAGACAGGCACTGAGGACTCGACGGGCGAGGATGAGTCGGGCTCGTTTTCCGGCAGGATCTTGTCAGAAAGCCGCTCAATGCCACTCTTGGCCATGCGACTGTTCGGATAAATCCGTTCCGCACGGAGGTAGGCGGACAGGCTGATGCCGAGCCGGCCTTTTTCTTCGTCGGCTTTGGCGTCGTTGAGGGCGTTGATGAAGTTGGAGCACCGCTCGCTCAGCTTCGCGAGTCGCTGATTCACTTCGTTGTCGTCAGGGAAGTCTTTGGAAGCGTCCTTGAGCTTTTCCCACGCGCCGCAGTTGTCGCCGGCCTTCATGAGTTCATCAGCGGTGAGGACGACCTTTTCGACGCTGCCCACTTTTTCGAGGGCGGCTTTGAGCTTGATTTCATACTCCGGCTTGCCGAGCACGGCACCGGTGTACTTGATTTGCTCTCGCCAGATTTCGCGGAGGTTGTTTTGCGCGAGCAGCGTGTCGAGGTCGTTGAGAATGCGGCTGTGCATGTCGCCGTACGTCGCGACCTGCGTGGAGAAGGCCTTTAAGTCAGGATTGGTAGGCCAGATGAGCGCGGCCTTCTCGATTTCCTCGGCCACTTTCTTATCGTCCTTCTTAATGGCAGCACTGCGGGCGCTTTGAATGTGAAGGCCACTGGCGGCGCGGGCCGTTTCAATGGCAGCGCGGGGCTTCGAGTAGTCAAAGTCCTTCGCGGACTTGCGGAGCCGCTCGACGATCTCCTCCGCGAGCGTGTAGTCCTTCACTTCGATGGCGGAAAGGAGTTGATTGCCGTCGCGGACGAAGGCGAGCACCTGCTCCTTCCTCATGCGCGGCAGGGTGCGCATTTTCGGCAGATACTCGCCGATCATGAAGGCTTCGCTGAGACGCTTGCTGGCGCTTTCGAGGTCGTTCTTTTCCGCGAGATATTCAAAGGAAACGACGCCCTCATCCACATCGCGAATGAACTCACTGCTCAGCGCGTCGAGCGCGGAGACGGTGGGCGTGGTGCCGGTGGTGCGGGTGAACATTTTCTCCACATCGGAGCCTTCCTTGAGCTTGAGTTCACTGTCGCCGTCCTCATAGAGATTGCGGTAGAGGCGGCAGGAGAGAATAACGTGCTCGAAGCGGCGCTGAAGGAACAACTGCACGATGAGCGCCTGGAACTCGATCTTCGATTTCAATTCACTGGCCGTCATCTTGGCGGCGTTGGCGATCTTGGCCGCGTCTATCTCGACGATGCGCTTCACGTAGCTGCCGACCCGCGTGAACTCACTCGCCTGCGACGCCAGCGGGGCAGGCGCCGCGCCTCCACCACCAGCCCCGCCCCCGCGGGCAGGCGTCTGCTGACCGGTGGTTCCGTTGCCGGTATTACCTCCGCCGGTAGAGCCACCCGGCGTGGGGGCGCTCATTTGAGCCCGGGCGCGAGCGGCATCGGCAGCGACCTCAAAATTCCACGCGATGGCATACCGCTCCTTTTCCATCTCCTTGTTGATTTTGGCGAGCAGCTTTTCGTTTTTGCGGTGGAGCACCACGCCATAAACCGCCTGCGCAATGGAATCGCAAAGCCGGGCATCTATCGGATAGTCCGCAGCCTTCACGAGCAGCCTCATGCTGAGCGCCACGTCAGGCCCGCCCTGATTCGACGGAGACATCGCCTTCATGGCATTGAGCAGGAGTTCGCGGTATTCCTTGTCCTTCACCGCATTCTCCTCGGGGGTGGCGAGATACTTTTCAAACCGGGCGCGGAAGAGACGGTTGTTGGTGACATTCCACATGTGGCCGTCCCACTGCGCCGTCTCCGATCCGGGATCCATAAAGGGCACATCCTGACCGAGAAGTTGCTTGGGTTTTTGCTGCTGACCGCCGTTGTTGCCGTTGTTGCCGCCGCCGGAGCCAGCGCTGTCGCCGCCATCGAATACCTGAGCGTGTGCGGCGATCGCAAAGGGGAGCAGAAGGAGAATGGAGAGTTTCATGGGAGTGATCTGCAATTTGTAATCAGTTCGGAAGCGGGGCGGGTTCAGGACTTGCGGATGTCTTCAGCTTTGAGCACGCCCTCTTTGTCCACGAGGACACTCATTTGAAATTCCTGGCCAACCTGGATGTTCATGCTGCTGAAGGACGCGGGCACGAGCACGGGAATGGGTAACGGATCGGCGATGGCGCTGTCTTTGACCTCCATGCTGAAAAGTCGCGAACTGTCCCTGCTGCTGAACCGCAACTGCCGGACGATGGTGCCGGTGACGACGTATTTGTTGCCCCTCATGCCGATGTAGTTCTGCTGATACTGGCTGGCGGAGAAAGGATTACCTTTGAGCGTATCGCTTTTGTTGCGGGCGAAAAGCCAGAAAGCCCCGCC
>JANOZA010000094.1:0-1554 GCA_031429155.1 Verrucomicrobiota bacterium
CTGCCGTCGGCTTCATCGCCCTTTCGGGCGTCGCCGTGCTGAATGGCGTCGTGATGATCAGCTTCATCAAAAAGCTCATGGCCGAAGGCACGCCCGTGGATGAAGCGATTTTCCGCGGCTCGCTCACCCGCCTGCGCCCCGTGCTGATGACTGCGCTCGTCGCCGCGCTCGGCTTCGTCCCGATGGCAATCGCCACCGGCACCGGCGCGGAAGTGCAGCGCCCGCTCGCGACCGTCGTCATCGGCGGCATCCTCAGTTCCACCGCGCTGACGCTGCTCGTCCTGCCGGCGCTCTACCGGATTTTTCACCGGGAAAAGAATGGCGAATCCGCCTCCGCACCGGAGCCTCAACCCACGCCATAACCCATGCCCGATTTCGTTCAAGCACTGCAAAGCGGCAGCATGAGTCTCTGGCTCTTCATCCCGACCGCCATCCTGCTCGGAGCCTTGCACGGGCTGGAGCCGGGGCACTCGAAGACGATGATGGCGGCGTTCATCATCGCCATCCGCGGTACGGTTTGGCAGGCGGTGCTGCTTGGGCTGTCGGCGGCGATTTCCCATTCTCTGCTGATCTGGTTACTAGCGGCGCTGGCGCTTAATTACGGCAGCCAGTGGAATGCGGAGGATTCCGAGCCATACTTCCAAATGGCCTCCGCCGCGCTCATCTTTGGATTGGCGGCGTGGATGTTTTTCCGCACCCGGAGGGAAGTCAGGGAAGCCCGAGATCACGACCACCGCGATGGGCACGACCACGGGCATTCGCACGATGCCGCGCCCGCACCGGCAGTGCAGGACGAGCACGATCACTGGCAGGATACTTCCCATTCGCACGCAAAGCCCGCTGCGCCCACGCTGCTTCAGCCGGGCGAAACAGTGAGCGCCGGCGGCCTCATTCTGCCGGGTGGAATGGACGACGGCCCGGCGCGGGAGAGCCGCCTCATCCTGCCGGATGCCCCAACTCCCGCGCGCCATGCGAGCCAGGGGCCGCACGGCGGGATGCTCCTGGATACCGGCCACGGCTGGCTTGAAGTCAGCGTCTTTGAAACCGGAGTGCCGCCGCGCTTCCGCATCTATCCGTGCAAGGCCAGCGGCTCGCCGGTGCCGTTGCCGAAAGGAACGCAGATCAGCATTGAAACCGCGCGGCTCGACGGCAGCACGCAGAAGTTCAGCTTCGAGCCGAAGGACGGCTATTGGGAAGCGACGAGCGAACTGCCGGAGCCGCACGAATTCCTCGCCGTCATCAGCCTCGGCCACGCAGACCACGCGCACACTTACAAGCTGCGCTTCACGGAAGATCACCACGGCCACACGCACGGTCCCGTGGCGGTGGAGGAGAAGGAGGACGGCGTGGAATACCAGGACGCGCACGAACGCGCGCACGCGCAGGACATTGCCAAACGCTTCGCCAACCGCAACGTGACCACGCCGCAGATCGTGCTCTTTGGCATCACCGGAGGTCTCATGCCATGCCCCGCCGCCTTTACCATTCTACTCGTGTGCCTTCAGGTTAAGAAGGTCGCGCTCGGCTTCGCGCTGGTGGGCGCGTTTAGTTTCG
>JANOZA010000095.1:0-4055 GCA_031429155.1 Verrucomicrobiota bacterium
CGCTGCGCTCAACCACCGGCTAATGGCTGGCAAGCCTCCGGCTTGGCAATGCCTGCAATACTTCCGTATAAGGCTCAGGGCTGAAAGCCCACGGCTACCTTCCGCCGTCGCTAACGCGACGCATACGCCCGGCAAGTGCCCCCCACTAGACCGGCAAGGCGAGCAGTCCGGGGAGCAGTCCCATCCAAATCAAGAAATGCGTCCGGCGTCTCAGGGCCGCGCGCTGACAGCCATTCAATTGTTCCCCGTCGTCCGGCGTGTTCATGGCTGGGCTGATTGGATCTGTCAGAAGTTGTAAGCCACCATGCAGCCTGCAAACACGAGAACGGTGCTGATTACGGCATAAAGGCAAAACAAGAGTAGGAAGTAGCAGAGCGCCCGGCGGATCACCGTCGCCTTGTTTCGCATCTCGTGCAGGACGGCCAGTTTTACCGAGCAGTTGGCGATCCAGAATGGAGTGGCAATGAGAACGAACCAGAAGAGGTGGACGGCCCAAGCGCCAGATTCGAGAACGCACCAGAAACTGACGACCATGACGAGGATGGGCAGCAGAGCCATGATGCCCCAATACCGCCGCTGCCGCGCGGTGTCGTTTGTGTCGGGAGAATCCGGTGGAGTGTAGGGCATAGCGGTGAAGTTTGGAGTTCCCAGATCGTGCGTTCAGGAATGGCACCCGGTTTCTCCAAATCCCGAGTAGTATCGGCAGAAGGAATCCAGTTTTCCATCCGGGCGGATGACGTGGGTGCAGCAGCGGTCAATGCGGTCTTCGTCCCAGGTGTGGGTGTCCATGAAGGGCTTGATGAACAGGCGGAAGGTGTGGCTGGCGTCCAGCTCGAAGGATTTCAATATGTCGGCGAGCGGCTCGTTTTCGCAGCCGCACTGGGCGAGGTCGTCCTGCGAGTAGCGGACCTTGTCGCGGAGGAAGCCCTGCACGGAGGTGAAGTCTATGAAATCGCTAACGGAGCGCGGGCCGGCGGGCGTTTTTATCAGATAGCCGATGGTGGCGCAGTTCGGATCGCCGCAGGGCAGGGGAGTGAAGTCCTCCCATTGCAGTGAGCCCGCGGCCTGCTCGACGAGCGCGGTGATGATGTCCGCGGTATTCAGCCGGCGGCCCGTGCTGGCTGAGGGAATGCGGCCGCTCAGGAACATCGGCTGATAGCTGATGCCCCTCATGCAGGAATAGCGGAGCCCGAACTGCGCGGCCTCCCACAAGTGCGCGAGGTTTTCCTCCATGACCGTCATCGCGAGGGTGACGGAAATGCCCGCCGCCTCACACCTCGCGAGCGCCTTTTCCCTGACAGGCCGCAGGTCCACGCCGCGCAGCGTGTGCTGGCCCGCCGCCTGCACGCCGTCGAACTGGAGATAGAGCTGGAACTTCCCGCGCTCGAAACTAGCCGCGAGTTGAGAGGCGAACGCTTCATCCGCCGCGAGCCGCACGCCGTTGGTGTTGAGCAGCACGTAGTCTATCTTCGGGTGCGCCTGGAGCCAGGCGAGCAATTCAAAGAACTGCGGGTGCAGCGTGGGCTCGCCGCCGGAGAGCTGAAGGATTTCGATGCCGCCCTTGCGGTCAATGACGCCCTGAATGCGCTCCTGAAGATTTTCCAGCGGCGAGTAATTCAACGCCCCGCGCGGCGAGTCGGCATAGCAAGTGGGGCAGGCGAGATTGCACGAGTCCACGATCTCGATCAGCGCCAGACAGGTCGCCAGCCGTTCGCATTCGCCAGTGTCGGGAGTCAGCGCATTGCGCCCCAGCGTGCCGGTGAATCCCTGTGGATCCGCGCTGCACGCGCAGCCGGCCCCGCAGGAGTTTTCGTCGCTCCCCTTACTCAGCCAGTAGAACCTCGCGTCCGACGACAGCAGCGACTCACTCATTCCATGCACCCGGCAAGTCCGCCGCATGACCACGCGCGCCGGCTCCGCGCCGCCGCCCATCCGCCAGACTTCGCCAGGACATTGCGCTGCGCACTGAGGGCAGCGCGCCGTGGTGTGCTTGAGGAGTTCTGCGGCGGGGGAATCGAGAGTCGGCGTTTGCATGGCGCGCATGATGGGCCATTTCCTGCGCTGCGCTCCATCGAAATTTCAGATGTTCGCATCGCCAAAACCCCGCATCCCATGGAGGCCCCACTCACCATCCAACTCAACGGCCGCCCGCATCTCACCGCCCGCGGCACGACGGTGACCGCGCTGCTGGCCGAACTCGGATTCGCCGCGCAGCCGGTGCTAGTGGAGCTAAACGGCACCGCGCTCTTCCCCCGGGATTTCCCCGCCACGCTGCTGAAGGATAACGACGTGCTGGAAATCATCCGCATCGTCGCCGGCGGATAGCCATTCCCCGGAAACGAAAAACGCCGCGCCCGGAATGACCGGACGCGGCGTGTGGAGAAAGCCGGGCGCAGGTTATTTCTTCTTCTTCTGCTTACTCTTATCGAACTGCGCATCGAACACGATGTTCGACGGCGGGAAGTCAATGGCCCGCACGTAATCGCAGGACTCGGCGGCGCCGTGCTCGCGGTCCATGCCGCCGTCTTCCCACTCAACGCTCAGCGGGCCGGTGTAGCCGATGTCGTTGAGCGCGCGGATGATCTTTTCAAAGTCAATGTCGCCGCGGCCCACGGACTTGAAGTCCCAGAAGCGGTTGGGTTTGTGGAAGTCCACATGGCCGCCGAAGACGCCGGCCTCGCCGCCGAGATTCCATGCGGCGTCTTTCATGTGGACGTGGAAGATGCGGTCGTGGAATTTGCGGATGAAGCCCACGTAGTCCACGCCCTGGTAGCCGAAGTGTGAGGGATCGTAGTTGAACCCGAACGCCGGGTGATAGTCCACCGCCTGGAGCGCGCGCTCGGCGGAGGCGATGTCGAAGGCGATCTCCGTGGGGTGGACTTCGAGAGCGAACTTCACGCCGCACTTTTGGAAGACATCGAGGATCGGCGTGAAGCGTTTCGCGAAGTCCTTATAGCCGGCATCAATCTGACCGGGGAGCACCGGCGGGAAGCTGTAGCAAAGGTGCCAGATGCTGCTGCCGGTGAATCCATTCACCACTTTGACGCCGAACCGCTGCGCGGCCTGAGCCGTTCTCTTGAGTTCCTCGGCGGCGCGCTGGCGGACGCCCTCGGGCTTGCCGTCGCCCCAGATGGCAGGCGGCAGGATGGTCTGGTGGCGCGCGTCAATGTTGTCGCAAACGGCCTGGCCCACGAGGTGCGTGCTGATGGCGTGGCACTGGAGGCCGGCCTTCTTGAGCAGCGCGCGCTTGGCGTCGCAGTATTTCTTGTCGGCCTTGGCGACTTCAAAGTGATCGCCCCAGCAGGCGAGTTCCACGCCGTCGTAGCCGAAGGACTTGGCCTTCTTGAGCATGAGGGGAAGCGGGAGGTCGGCCCACTGGCCGGTGAAGAGGGTGACGGAGCGTGGCATGATCGTGGTGTGTTTGGGTTTGGAATGCGATGACTGTTCGCGGGCGTCACTCTTGGCATATTCCCGCACTGACAGGCAAGTGATTTCAGAATCTGGATTTCAGGTTGGAACCTGGAGCCGTCGCGGCATTGGGTGGCGCATGTTCGAAGTGACCCGTGAGACATTTCGCCGTATGGCGGAGAAGGCCTGGCTGGAGGTGCCGGAGGAGCTGCGTGCCAGGGTGGAGAATCTGCACATCGTCATCGAGGACGAACCCTCGCCGGAAGACTACACACTCAACGAGGTGCCTGACGACGAGGACTTGTTCGGGCTCTTCGAGGGATCAGCCCTGACGGATTCCATGCTGGATGGCGCAGGCGTTCTGCCGAACCGCATCCGCATTTTCCAAATGCCGCACGAGGAGGTGTGCGATACGCTGGAGGAACTCCAGGAGGAGGTGACGCGGACGGTGCATCACGAGGTGGCGCATCATTTCGGAATAGATGACGACCGGCTGGAGGAGATCGGCGCCTACTGAGCGGGCCAGACCTGGTCGAGGATGGACTCCTGGAGTTGCCGCATGGTCTCTGCTTCCGCCGCATCTTGATCCTCGTGGCCGTGGAGGTGAAGGAGTCCGTGGATGATATAGAGCGCGCACTCACGCTGCG
>JANOZA010000096.1:0-2152 GCA_031429155.1 Verrucomicrobiota bacterium
CGAGGCAAAGCCTCCGCAGGACACCGACGATTGGAAGAACGGACTCAAGGCGATCCTGAGCGCGGAACAGTGGACGGCGCGCGAGGAGGCAATGAAGTCGGAAGACAAAAAGTTTCAGGAGGAGATGGGCGACTACCTCGCGACCTGCGAGGGTCAGGCGGGCGATCAGATGGCGTCTGCAATGGACGCCGTGATCAACCGCATCACGCAGTTTGGAGAAATTGATGAGGCCCGGCAGAAGCAACTGAAAGCTGCCGCCGATGAAGCTGTGAAACTAACGGTAAAGGATTGGCGCAGCCGCACGGAGAAGCAGTTGAAAGCGACGCCGAAAGAGCAACGCGAACAGATGGCCAATCGTGGCGGCATCATGGGCGTGGACACTACCTCGAAGGAAAATCAGCCGCAGGAGAAGCAAGTGTGGAAGGACGCACTGGCACAAATCCTGACCGATACTGAGCGCAAGGTGATCGAAGACCGCCGCATGGAAGTCCGTGGCCGCCGCGCAGAAGCGCTGGCACTGATCCTCGTCGCCGACCTCGACAGGCTTATCGGTTTCAGCGACAAGCAGCGCGGAGAATTTCTCGCGCTCTGTTCAAAGCGGATGCTGAAGCTGCCGGAGTCTTATTTCACATCGCCAGAAACCGGCGGCTACTATTCCATAGACCCGGGCCAGATGCTTCAGCAGGTCAAGGGTCTCAAGACCGACCAGCTCTCAACGATTCTCGACGAAGGTCAAATGAAGCGCTGGAAGTCCACCAGCTCCGACCAGTTGTCCCGCAGCAATTCCTACGTTCGCACAAAAATTGACACCGGCGACGTGCCGAAACCGGAGGACATGGATGAAGTGGAGGTCGAGCGAATCCTTTCCGGCTTCCTGCACCGTGAGGCGCGGAAGATGAAGCTCAAAATGCTCTCGCAGATGGAGGCTCAGGTGGAGCAGATCCGCCGGGTGGTGAATCCCTCGCCGGAAATCGTCGCCGTTCTTACCACCGCCGCCAAAGGAGCCGCAGAGGAGATGGCCACAAACTCCGTGAATAACCTCTCCAGTTGGGTCCGCGGGCAGTTTCAAAATATGAAGCCGTCGGACGTGCCGGCCCGGCTCCAGAATCTGTACAATCCCTACTTCTCCGAGCGGAATCAGGTTCCTGTTCCCCGCCTGTGGACCAACGGCGTCGAGCGCCTCCTGAATGAAGCACAGCGCAGCGCGTGGAAGGCTGAACTCGACACCCGCGAGGCGTGGCGCCGCAAGGGCCTCAGCGCGATGGTCCTCACCGATCTCGAAAAGCGGCTCGTCTTGAAACCGGAGCAGCGCGAGAAACTTCACAAGAAAGTCACCGAGGTCATCGAGCAGTACGAGCCCGATTTCGCCAACTACTTCTCCTTCGGCTGGCACCTCCAGGGCTACTACGCGATGATTCCCATCGCGATGCTGAGTGACAAGGAAATGGAGGAGCACTTCGACAAGAAACAGATCGAAACCGTGAAAGAGAAGTGCCTCCAGAACGCCAGCCAGTATGCAGAGATGATCCGGCGGCAGCACAAGTCGAGAACAAACAAGTGAGCCGACGAACGATTGCCCCTACCATGATCCGCCGCTTTTGCCTGCTCCTCCTCTTCGCCAGTCCGGTTCTTGCCCAGGATCCGTCCCTCCGGTTCGGTGGACAAATTCCGCCCGAAGTTGACCTCATCTACGAACGCGGACTGGAATGGCTGGCGCAGAAACAGGCGGAGGACGGTGCGTGGAAAGACGGGCAGGCGGGCAGCGGCGTGGACGGGATTTGCTGCATGGCATTCCTCGCCAGCGGCGAAGACCCGAACTTTGGGCGCTGGGCGCAGCAGATTAGGAAGGGCATCCGGCACATCATTCTCACTCAGGACGAAAAGACAGGCTACATGCCCAACAGCATGTATCACCACGGCTTTGCTCTGCTCGCGCTGGCAGAGGCCTATGGCGCGGTGGATGAGTCGCTGCTCTGGCAGGGCGCGGACAGCAAGGGCCGCACGATCGGCCAGGCGGTGAAGCTCGGCGTGGAATGCGCTGCGACCGCGCAGAAGAAAAACCGCTGGGGAGGCTGGCGCTACAGCCCGGATGCCACGGACGCGGACACCAGCGTCACCGGCGCCGTACTTATGGGACTGCTCGCCGCACGCA
>JANOZA010000097.1:0-3202 GCA_031429155.1 Verrucomicrobiota bacterium
GCCTCGCTGGACGCGATGCTGAGCGCGATTTATTCCCACCTGGAATTGCCATGGCGGGCGCTGCGAACGGCGGCGAAACTTCAAGGCACGGCCGCTCTCCATTTCTTTGACATCGAAGCCCCTCAGGTCGCCGCACCGGAGGAGAAGCCGCTCACATGGGACGATGCCTGCGCCACGGTGGATCGTTCGTTCTCCGCCGCCTATCCGGCGCTCGGCTCCTACGTCCGCGACATGCTCTCCAGTCGCTGGATCGAAGCCCAGGCGCGCCCCGGCAAACGCCCCGGCGCTTTCTGCACCGGCTCCCTGCTGAAGAAGGAGGAGCGTGTCTATATGACCTGGCACCACACGATGCACGACATGGTGACGCTGGCGCATGAAGTCGGGCACGCATGGCACTCTCGCGTCTTGCGTCCGGCCCGGCCGTTCGCAGCGGACTATCCGATGACGCTCGCGGAGACGGCATCGAACTTCGGCGAGATGATCCTGCTCAACGGTCTGTTGAGCGACCCTGCGCTCACCCCGCAGATGAAATCGTATTTGCTGGATCAGGAAATGCTGCGTGGGGCGGCTAATCTTTTGAACATTCCCATGCGTTATGAGTTCGAGCAGTCATTCTACGAGGAGCGCACCCGCGGTGAGGTGCCGGTCTCGCGGCTGAAGGAACTCATGGCCGCCGCCCAGTGCAAACTCTACGGCGACACTCTCCTTCCTGATGGCTGCGATGACATGTTCTGGGCGTCAAAGATGCACTTCTTCATCACCGGCGTCTCGTTCTATAATTTTCCCTACGTCTTTGGCTACCTGTTGAGTCAGGCGCTCTTTGCGCGCTTCAAGGCGGAAGGCGCGGCTTTCCTGCCGGCGTATGAGAAATTCCTCGCCAGCACCGGCAGCGCGAGCTGCGAAGAGGTGGTGAAGCAATCGCTGGGTGCGGACCTGACATCGCCGGACTTTTGGGCCGCGGGTATCGTGGCGCTGACGCCGGCGGTGGAAGCGTATGAAAAGCTGCCGGGCTAGGTAGTGTCTTTGCAAACAGCCCGAACTCCCTGCATCGAACCGCAGCGCGGTTCCCCCATGAATAGCCGGGGGTGAAACCCCCGGTCAGCCCCCCCACGACACAGGCGATGGGCCGTCCGGAAGTCCCATCGCCTGTCATTTATATTCGTTACCGGGGGTCTTCGACCCCCGGCTATTCATGGCGAACCCCTCCCGGGGTTCCTCTCCGGAAGGGGCTTAAACATTCACAGAATTTGCAAAGACACCGCCTAATCCGCCAGCAAATCCCCGCCCGTGAGCGCTTGGCCCGTCGCGGCGTCTCTGACTTCCGCACCGAGGCTGGCGAGTTTAGCGAAGAAATTAGGGAACGTTTTCCTCACGCAGGAGGGATTTTGCAGACGAATGCCTGGCACGCGCAGGCCGAGCATGGCGAAGCACATCGCCATGCGGTGATCGTTGTAGGTATTGATCTCCGCGCCGTGCAGCGGGCCAGGGTGGACCGTCAGAGTATCGCCATGCTCTTCGACGAGCGCGCCACATTTCGTAAGCTCGGTGCGCAGCGCGGCGACGCGTTCACATTCCTGGACACGCAGCCTGCCAAGGTGCGTGAACGTCGTCGTTTCCGGCGCGAACGGCGCGAGCACGATGGCGGTCATGATGCTGTCAGCGAGTTCCGTGGCGCGGGAGTAGGAAGCCTTCCAGGGATGACGCAGGATGAGATCGCCGAAGTGTTGATCGGCCTGCAATCCTGATGCCGGTTCTGTCGCGATGCGCACGCCGCCTCCGCCATCGCGCAGCAGCCAGTCGGCTCCCCAGAAGTAACTCGCACCCGAGGCATCGGGTTCGATGGCATAGACGCCGCCGTGCCACGGAAAACCGGCGACGAGTCGTCGCGTCATTTCCACATAAGGCAGCTCGTCTTCATCCGCGCCGGTCACATTCACCTCCCAGCCGCCCGTGCGCTGACCGAGGATAAGTGCGGAGGCAAACTGCGAACTGTCCTCCACGCTGACGGTGCAGGAAGCACCAGGGCACGGGCCGCTGCCGGTGATCACGGCGGGAAGAAAGTCGTTCGGCGTGTCCACCCGATAACCGAGTTCCCGCAGAGCCTTGAACAGAGCCGCCTGGGGCCGCTCATGCATCCGCGGCACGCCGCTTAGCCGGTAGTATCCGCGCCCGAGGCAAACCAGCGCCGCCAAAAACCGCGCTGCGGTTCCCGCATTCTCCACGAACAATTCCAGCGGTGCCTCCGCCGAGCCCGACAGTGGGATCTCCCCACCGCGACCTTCCACGACAATCGTTCGGTTCGCGGACTCCGCATCATCTTCCCGCACCGCGACGGCGAACCCCAGCACGCGCAGGCAATGCGCCATCGCCTGCGTGTCTTCACTCCAGAGTGCGCCATGCAGCGTTACGGTCCCGTCCGCCAGCGCGGCGAGGATCAGCGCGCGATTTGTGAGGCTCTTGGAACCCGGCAGCACCACGGTGGCCGAAACCGGACGGGCAGGAGGGATGATTTCGATGAGAGGCGGGAGCATGGATGAATCAGAAAGCGCTGCGGGGCAGGGGATGCAAGCCGTGTTCGGATTCTTCCCAAACCCGCCGGCTCCGAATTTGGGGAAAAAATTGAAGTGACAAATGTGAGGGGATTTGCGAATGATGCGGCCATGAAACCTGTGATTGATTGGAAAGAGACCGGCGTCTGGAATTTCACCGCTGCTCCCGCCGCTGGCCGCGGCAAGCGAAGCCGCCGGGCTCCCGGTGTTCCTGAGATTTCCGATGCGCTGCGAAGCGCCCTCAAGGATGCCGGAGTGGAGATTATTGCAGAGCGCATCGCGCAGGTGGATGAGAAGCGTGCGGCCCGGCGCGGTCCGCCAGTAGAGGGCGCGGGCCGACTCCCGGTGCCGGATGTGGAAACGGATGCTGGCGAGAGAGTCGCGCTGCTTTTGCAGCACGCTTCAGGTGCCATTCAGATCAAACTGCCGGCGGACAGCACTTCCGCGGGAGTGAGGCGCGGGGCGAAGGGCACGAGAGGGGCGAAGCGGGTGCGGCACCGGTTCGATGTCGTCCTGACGCAGCACGACGATGAGGGTGATGACGAGTCAGGCACCCGGCGCGGCGCGAGGACTTGGCTGAAGAAGGCGATCAAAATCGTGCTCGTAAAAGTCGTGGAGAAGCTCGCGCAAAAAGCCGTGCCATGGCTGGTGGC
>JANOZA010000098.1:0-4802 GCA_031429155.1 Verrucomicrobiota bacterium
CTGGTAGCAGGAGATTTCCTCGCCGTCGGGAATCTTCTCAATGAGGTCGAGCTTGAAGCGGCTGGGATTTCCCGCGCGTTCAGTGAGGCCGCCGAGGCGACCGCTTTCGGCCATCGCCTTCGCTTCCTCGCGGCTGATGACTTTCTTCTCGAACTTCGTGTTCTCTTTAGCCAGCCGTTTCATCTCCGCTTCGATGGCCGGGAAGTCATCCGGCGTGATACGGTGCTTCATGTCGAAGTCGTAGTAGAATCCGTAGTCGCCGGGCGGGCCGTAGGCGAACTGAGCATCCGGCCAGATTTTCAAAATGGCGGTGGCCATGAGGTGGGCACAGGAATGGCGGAGGCGATCCAGATCAGACATCTGTTCGCGTTCATCGAGAGTTTTGCGGTCGTTCATGAGAGGGTGTGAAATGGACAATGGATTATGGATAGCCCTGGCCTGCGGCGGGCGGGCATGGTCAACGGCGGAAGCGTGATGTCAAACCGGTTGGGCCTTGCGACTGTCGGCGCCCTGTCCAAAGGGAAGCAGACCCATGAACGAATCCGAAGCCCTCATCGCTCTCAATATGCTGCCGAAGATCGGTCCGGTGCGGGCGCGGCGGCTGATGGAGGTGTGCGGCGGGGCGGCGGGGGTGTTGCAGGCGAGTGAGACGACGCTGCTGTCGGTGAATGGCATTGGCCGGGAGACGGCGGGGATCGTTCGGCAGTGGGAGGAGCATACGGATGTTTCGGGCGAGTTGCGGCGGATGGCGGAGATGGGGCTGACACTTTTCACCGAATCGGACGATGCCTGGCCGGAGAATTTCCGCCAGATGCATGATGCGCCGCTGCTGCTCTATGTGTGGGGGAAGATCGAGACGCGCGATAAGTCGGCCATCGGGGTGGTCGGATCGCGGAAGGCGACGGCCTACGGGCTGACCTGCGCGAAGAAGTTCGCGTTTCAACTCGCGCACGCCGGGGTGACCGTGCTCAGCGGGCTGGCGCGGGGCATTGATACGGCGGCACATGAGGGTGCGGTGGCGGCGAAGGGGAGGACGATCGCGGTCATAGGATCGGGACTGGCGAGGCTTTACCCGCCGGAGAATCAGGCGCTGGCCGAGCGGATCGCTGACGGACACGGGGCGGTGGTCAGCGAGTTCCCCATCCTCACCGAGCCGGACAAGCAGACCTTTCCACAGCGGAACCGGCTCGTGAGCGGATGGAGTCAGGGGATTCTCGTGGTGGAAGCCCCCGCGTGGAGCGGCGCGCTGATCACGGCGAACAACGCCGCGGATCAGGGCCGCACCGTCTATGCCATTCCCGGGCCGGTGGACCGTCCGACTTCCGCCGGCTGCAACAAGCTCATCCAGAACGGGGCCCGTCTCGTGATTGATGCGGCGGACATTCTCGATGACCTGAACGCCCTGCTGCCGGACGCCCGGATGCCGGCGGAGGCACCCGCGAATCAGGCTCCCCAGAGTTTGAGCGAAACGGAGCAGTCGCTCTGGGATGCATTGGCGGACGGCGAGACGCAGTTGGACACTATAATAGCCCGCACTGCCCTTCCCGCAGCCACGGCGTCATCGCAACTCATGCGCATGGAGCTGAAGCGGCTGGTGAAGCAGTTGCCGGGGAGACATTACGTCCGGATCTCGTGAGCAGGCCGCGGCAACGGCTTCTTGACAACGCCCCGCCGCCCGGCCACGGTCGCCGCGTTTCCGGGAAGGGACCACCCCGGGGCTGGCGGAACCCATGAGCCGCAGCCGGAGCGGACTTTCCATTGCGGACGCTCAGCCCTGCGCTGACGTAGCCCGCAGGGATGGCGGCTCTCCCCGGTAAATCCCACGCCGATACCCCACACATTTTCCTATGGTAGATCAAGAAGAGCAGCCCCCGAGCCCCTCCCCGCAGCCCCCGGCGATCGGGGAATCACCGGCTTCTGCGCCCTCCCCCGAAGCGCCGGTCCAGCAGCCGGCGTCCACCGTCGGAGAAGCCCCTGCGACCCAGCCCATTCCCGAAACCGTCGTCCTCAACGAGTTCCAGGCGAAGTCGGTGAAGGAACTCTACGACCTCGGCACTTCCCTGGGCCTGCGCGTCGGTGGCGTTCGCAGCAAACACCAGCTCGTTTTTGAAATCCTGAGTCATTACGGCCGTCAGGGCAGCGTCATTGAGGCTACCGGCGTCGTGGAGATCCAACGGGACGGCATGGGCATCCTGCGCAATCCGCGCTACAGTTTCGCCCCCTTCCCCGACGACATCTTTCTCGCGCCCTCCACCGTGCGGCGGTTCAATCTCCGTCCCGGTCTCATGCTGAAAGTCTCCGCCCGCGCCCCCCGCGACGCCCGGGAGAAGTTCATCTGCGTGGAAAACGTCCTCGAAATCGAAGGCAAGCAAGCCCTGGAAGGCGCGGAGCCGCCGGTGTTCTTCGATAAGCTGACGGCACTGTTCCCCATCGAGCGCATCATTCTCGAAAACCGGAAGACCAAGTCCGTCGGCCCGCGCGTCGTGGATATCGTGGCTCCTCTCGGCAAAGGCCAGCGCGGCCTGATCTGCGCCCCGCCCCGCGGCGGCAAGACGGTCCTTCTCAAGGACATCGCCGCGTCTATTAAAGAGAATCATCCGGAGATCGAACTCATCGTGCTGCTCATCAATGAGCGCCCGGAAGAGGTCACGGACTTCGTGGAAAGCGTGGGCTGCCAGGTGTTCTCCAGCACCTTTGACGAGCCGTCGGGCCGCCACATCCAGGTGGCGGAACTCGTGCTCGAACGCGGCAAACGCCTCGTGGAGTATAAGCGCGACGTCGTCATCCTGCTCGACAGCCTTACCCGGCTCGCCCGCGGCTATAACAGCACCCACGGCGGCAAGGGGGCGTCCGGTTCCGGCGGCGTGGATCACGAGGCTCTGCAAAAAGTGCGCAAGTTCTTCGGTTCCGCCCGCAAGTGTGAGGAAGGCGGCAGTCTCACCATTCTCGCCACCGCGCTCATCGAGACCGACAGCAAGATGGATGAGGTCATTTTTGAAGAATTCAAAGGCACGGGGAATCTGGAAATCCAGCTCGACCGCGAACTCGTCGAGCGCCGCATCTACCCCGCCATTCACGTGCAGAAATCCGGCACGCGGAAGGATGACCTCCTTTACCACCCGGATGAATACCGCCGCATCGGTGCCATCCGCAAACAAATGGCCGCGTTGCCCGCCGGCGAAGCCATGGAAGTCCTCATCAAGAGCATCAAGGCCACCGGGTCGAATCCTGAAATGCTGCTCACCGGACTGCGCATGTAGCTTTTCATCCCTCATCTTTCCTACTTTTCCCCGTGCCCGATTCCCCCAAGGACCACTACCTCGCCACTCCTGACGCGCTGACCGCATGGCTCAACAGCCTGCCGCAGGACGACGCCCGTGTAGCCATTGATACCGAGGCGGACTCACTGCACTCATACCGCGAGAAACTGTGCCTCATCCAGATGGGAGTCGGAGAAAGGAAAGCGCTTATTGACCCACTCGGCATCCCCGATCTCACACCGCTCCTCCAGTATCTCGACCGCGCCCGGGAAATCTGGGTCCACGGCGCCGATCTCGACATGACGCTCATGAAGCGCACCTTCGGCGTCATTCCCGACCGGCTATATGATACACAGACTGCTGCGCGGCTCACCGGCGAGCGGCAGTTTGGTCTCGCGCATTTGGTGGAGGCGAAATTTGGCGTCGCACTCTCGAAGCAATCACAGCGCGCCGACTGGGGCCGCCGTCCGCTGACGGAAAAGATGATCGAATACGCCCTCAACGACATCCATTATATCATCCCGCTGGCCGACGGATTCATGTCCAAAGTCCGGGAACTGGGCCGCGAGCCGTGGTTCCTCGAAAGCTGCGCCGACGCCCGCATCTCCGTCCTCAACCGGCCAGCGCCTGATCCCGAAGAACAATTTCGCATCACCGGCAGCGGCGCACTGAAACCCTGCGGCCTGCACTACCTCCGCTGCTTCTGGCGCTGGCGCGACAAAGAAGCCGAGCGCATCAACCGCCCTACTTTCAAGATCATCGGCAACGCTGAAATCATCGCCATGGCTGAAGCCATGCAGGCCGGGGAGGAAGTCACGCTGCCCAACCGTTACCCGCCACCCTTCCACCGCCGATTCTACAAAGCGCTCAAGGATGCCAAAGATGCACCCGAATCAGAATGGCCCCGTCGCCCCGCACGCCGACGCCATGAACGGAATCCCGAAGCCGAAAAGCGCTTCGACGCCCTCAAGGAAAAGCGCGACCGCCTGGGTGCCGAGTTGAACATTGACCCCGCGCTGCTCGCCAGCCGCGCGGTGATGGAACGCATCGCTCAGGACGAAAGCTGCGTCGGCGAACTTCTCCTCAACTGGCAGAGGGATGTCCTTGGCCTCTGAACACCTCAATGACGCCCGGCAGCCCTGAAGAGAACTCTATGAAGCCGGCATTTTCAGACCGGGTTTTCTAGTTGCACCGCCAGAGCGGGCGTATTAGACATCGCGCCCGTTTCCCGGCTGACGCCTGACAAATTAGCGACAGTCAACCACTCACCCCGAAGACCACCGCCGCCCCCCCCCGGCCCCACCTCCCTCCTGCTATGCCCAGCAAAGCAAAATCAAAACCCGTCAAGGCAGCGAAAAAGCCCGCCAAAGCGGCTGCCACAAAATCTGCTCCAAAGACTGCGCCGAAGAAGGCTGTGCCAGCGAAGAGCAAACCCGCAGCGAAGAAACCCGTGCCCAAAGCCGCAAAGCCGGCCAAGTCAGCCTCCCGCACCACGAAACCGGCTCCCAAGTCCAAATCAAAGACCGTCGAGAAGAAAGTCGC
>JANOZA010000099.1:0-5045 GCA_031429155.1 Verrucomicrobiota bacterium
CCGGACAATAACTCTCTGACTTTTTACGACAATGGCCGTAATGACTGATCCCATCTCTGACTTCCTCACCCGCTGGAAAAATGCCAGCCGGGCCCGCAAAGAGGATTTCTCCGCACCCTTCTCCCGCATCAAGGCGGAAGTGGCCCGCATCCTCCAGGAGGAAGGCTACATCTGGTCCTATGAAGTGGACACGACCGGCAAACACCCGGTGATCAAGGTAAAGACGAAATTTGCCGGAACCCGTTCCGTGCTCACCGACCTCAAGCGCGTGAGTTCCCCCGGATTTCGTCAATATGTCCAGGTTGATGACATTCCGCGCGTTCTCGGCGGTCTCGGCATCGCCATTCTATCCACCAGCAAGGGCATCATGTCCGGCGCTCAGGCAAAGAAACAGCGCGTTGGCGGCGAACTGCTCGCGATCGTCTGGTAACCCCTTAATAATTCCCGCACTATGTCTCGAGTAGGTAATAAAGCGATCGTCCTCCCGGCCAAAGTCACCGTCAAAAACGATGACGGCAGCATCACGGTGGAAGGTCCCAAAGGAAAGCTCAGCTACGTCCTTCCCAAGGGCATCAGCATGACCGCCGAAGGAACAACCCTCACGTTCAAGCGCAGCAGTGATGACCGCTTTCAGCGCTCATTGCACGGCACAAGTCAGCGTCTTGTCGGCAACATGATCAAGGGCGTCAGCGAAGGCTTCGTGAAGGATCTCGAAATTCACGGCACCGGCTTCCGCGCTGCAGTTAAGGGCACCGTCCTCGACTTGTCGCTAGGATACAGCCACCCACTGCTGCACCCCATTCCTGCGGACTTGAAGATAACCGTAACCGACAACACGAAAATCAAAGTCGAAGGAATAGACAAGCAGCGCGTCGGCCAGTTCGCCGCCGATGTCCGTAGTTACTACCGCCCGGAGCCATACAAGGCCAAGGGAGTTCGCTACGTAGGCGAACACATCCGCCGCAAGGAAGGCAAGAAAGTGAAGTAACCGGAGAACACCCGAACACCTTTTGTCACTATGATTATTAAACGTAAAGAAATTCGCCAACGGGTCCACGCCCGCATCCGTAAGAAGGTGAAAGGCACTACCGAGCGTCCACGCCTCGCCGTGCACTTCTCCAACAAAAACGTGTATGCCCAGGTAATCGACGATGTGAAGCACGCGACCTTGGCCAACGCCAGCACTCATGACGAGGGCGTGGGGAGCGGAGCGACTGTGTCCAGCGCTGTTGCCATCGGAAAACTCATCGCCGAGCGGGCGAAAGCGGCCAAAATCGTAAACGTCGTCTTCGACCGCGGCGGCCATATTTACCACGGCAAGGTAAAAGCTCTCGCCGACGCCGCCCGGGAAGCCGGCCTTCAATTCTAATCACTACCTCTCATGGCAACTGAAACCGTTACAGACTCCGCTACTTTCGAACCCGCCATCCAAGGCGAGCGCGACAGTCGCGCCGAAATGGCCGAAAAGGTCATTCACATCAACCGATGCGCAAAAGTGGTGAAGGGCGGACGCCGCTTTAGCTTTTCTGCACTCGTCGTTTCCGGTGACAAGCAGGGACGTGTCGGCTTCGGATTCGGCAAGGCCAATGAGGTCTCCGACGCCATCAAGAAAGCCAGCGAAGCCGCGAAGAAGGCATACGTTACCATCAATCTGCGAGGCGCTACCATTCCGCACCAGACTACCGGTGAATTCGGAGGGGGCCATGTGCTCCTCAAACCAGCCAGCCCTGGAACCGGCATCATTGCCGGCGGTGCTGTCCGCGCAGTCGTGGAAGCAGCTGGTGTGAAAGATGTCCTCGCCAAGAGCCTTGGCTCCAAGAACCCCTCCAACGTTGCCAAGGCGACGCTCGCAGCGCTGCTTCAGCTTCGCACCCGCGAGCAGTTCCTCGGTGCCCGCGGCAAACTCAAGTCGGACCGAGCCTAACAGGTGTTCGGTCTGTGAGCCCTATCAGTAATCATAAACAAAAATCTCCAATCGGATGAATCTCTCCACACTCAAACCCCGCCCCGGCTCCAAGCACCGCATCAAGCGTCTTGGTTGCGGCGAAAGCTCCGGTCACGGTAAAACCTCTGGCAAAGGACATAAGGGTCAAAAGGCTCGTGCCGGCGGCACCGTTCGACACGGCTTTGAAGGCGGTCAGATGCCGATCTATCGTCGCTTGCCCAAGAAGGGCTTCAGCAACGTTGATTTCGCAATTCGCTACGCCACCATCAACGTCTCCACTTTGGAGGAGCGGTTTGAAGCGGGTTCCGAAGTTACCGAGGCCGCCCTGCGCGCTCTGAAACTCGTTAAAGGCCGCAATCACGGAGTAAAAATCCTCGGGGACGGGGATCTCACCAAGGCACTAACCGTAACGGTCGCCAAAGTCAGCGCTGCCGCAAAGGAGAAGATCGAAAAGGCGGGCGGTAAAGTCAGTGACTCCGCTCCCGCCGCCAAATAAGCAGACAATTCCTTAAAGCGCGGGCGCAACTGAACGTTGCGCCCGTCCTTTATAAGCCCTGGCCATTTTCCCACTGCCGACTGATCCATGATTTCCGCCTTCGCCAACATTTTCAAAATCCCCGAACTGCGTCAGCGGGTTCTTTTCACTCTGGCCTTGCTTGCCGTGGTTCGAATTGGCGCGGCCATTACGTTGCCGGGAGTGGATCCTACCGTTGTTCAGGGATATCTTGATGACTCGGGCTCCCGGAGCGGCAACGCCTTGAACACGCTGATTTCGGCGTTCAGCGGCGGCGTGGTAGCCTCCTGCTCGATCCTCGCACTAGGCATCATGCCTTACATCAGCGCCAGTATCATGGTTCAGTTGCTTACGGCGGTAGTTCCAAAGCTGAGCAAGCTGTCACGCGAGGCTGGCGGCAGGCAGAAGGTTACGCAGTACACCCGCTACGTGACCATCGTTCTCTGTCTCATTCAGGGGTTTCTTATGGCCAAGGGGCTCGTGAATCCGGAGAGCAATTTCCTGCTCTTCGGGATGAAGGACTATCTTACCGCGAACAATGCGATCCTCGTGCCTGGCGGGACCGTGGGCTTTTACTTTATCGCCGTCACGACCATGACAGCCGGCACCATGTTTCTCATGTGGCTTGGTGAGCAGATCACCGAGCGCGGTATCGGCAACGGCACTTCACTGCTCATATCGGTGAACATTCTTTCCGATTTGCCCTTCGCGATGGTCACCACCTTCAAGAAGCTTATTGTTACCGGAGAACCGGTCAAAGCGGCCATCCTTGTGGCCCTGATTTGTTTGTTTGTTCTCAGTGTGGCGGCCATTATCGTCATTACTCAGGCCACGCGAAAAATCGCCATCAACTACGCCAAGCGTATGGTGGGCCGCAAGGTTATGGGAGGTCAGTCCACGCACCTCCCGATCCGTCTCAATTATTCGGGCGTCATGCCCATCATTTTTGCAGGAGCGATTATTTCCTTCCCTCCGATGATTCTGTCAGCCATCTGGCCGGATGCTGGATGGGTGCAGACGCTGAACGAGGCTCTTCAGCATAATGGTCCATGGCACTGGCTCATCTATCTCGTGCTCATTTTCTTCTTCGCCTACTTCTGGGTGGCCACCATGTTTCAACCCACGCAGATTGCAGAGGACCTGAAGAGCAACGGCGGGTACGTCCCGGGTATTCGTCCCGGAAAGCCCACTGCGGATTTTCTCGACTACACCATGGCGCGGCTGACTTTCGCCGGTGCATTCTTCCTGTCACTCGTGGCCATCGTGCCGCAGTTCATGACCTATACATGGAAGGACACCATCAATCAGCAGGCCTCGCAATTTTTCGGCGGCACTAGCATCCTGATTCTCGTAGGTGTGCTTCTCGACCTTATGCGGCAGGTGGAGACGCACCTGCTCCAGCGCAACTACGACGGGTTCCTCCGCAAAGGCCGCATTCGGGGCCGATACGAAGGTGATGGTTCCGCCCGCACCGGCATATCCTCAGCTGGCGGCAAGGTTGTCGCCCTCTATGTCGCTCTTGCTGCTTTGATCCTTCTCGGAATCAGCGTGGCGATCTACCGGAAGTTCTTCCATTGATCTTGGCGGCCCGATGAAAGTCCCCATCCGCAAAGGAGCCGAGTTGGACGCCATGCGGGAAGCGGGACACACCGCCGCCGCGGTACTCGCCAAGACGGCAGCCCTGGTCAGACCAGGAATCAGCACTCTGGAAGTGGATCAGGCGGCAGCGCAATTCATGGCCGACCACAACTGTCGCAGCGCCTTCCTCGGCTACAGGAAATTTCCCGGCCAGATATGCATTTCGATCAATCACGAAGTGGTCCACGGTATCGGCAAGCGTGACCGTATCATCCAGAATGGTGACATCGTGAAGATTGATGTCGGCATCACCAAGAACGGTTGGATTGGGGACAATGCCACCACTGTTCCAGTAGGTGTTATTCCACCCGAAGTTCACCAGCTTCTCCGCGTCACTGAGGAGTCGCTCCACGTCGCCATTCGGTTTGCCCGGGCAGGTGAGCAACTTCGCAACCTCTGTGGCAGCGTCGATAAGTTGGTCAGACGCTTTGGGTTCACCGTCGTCGAGCAATTCGTTGGCCACGGGGTTGGGAAACAACTCCATGAAAAGCCGGAGGTCCCCAACTTCGATAACGGCAGGATCAAGCTCCGGCTTGAGCCTGGCATGATCCTCGCCATTGAACCGATGGTGAACATGGGCCTCGCCGAGGTGAACGTCCTCGCCGATCGCTGGACCGCCGTTACGCGGGACCGCAAACCGAGCGCTCACTTTGAACATACCGTCGTCGTGACGACTGGAGATCCGGAGATTCTCACACCCCGCCCCCGCCTCACGCCATCGATGGTCTGAGAATATTAAGTAACGGGGGCTGCGTCCTGGATAGGCCCACTTATGCGGAGATTGCATCGTAAGCCGTTGATCCTAAAAAGGAAAATGGGCACACTGGCATCCCATTGGCCAGAAAACACTGGCGAGCCTCCCCCGTAGAGACGGCGGCTGATCCACTAAAATCGTTGGGGGGTCGAGTTGTGATTTTCGAGGTCTGCCCCGGCGATTCGGCGCAGTGC
>JANOZA010000100.1:0-11306 GCA_031429155.1 Verrucomicrobiota bacterium
GACGGCGACGGTGATCTCGACGCGTGGATCAGCAATCGCACCGCGCCAATGCTGCGCTTTCTCCGCAATGACTCGCCCCGGGAAAATGCATCGCTCATGCTCCTCCTCGAAGGCAAAACCCAGCGCGACGCGGCAGGAGGCCGTGTCACCGTGAAACTCAAAGGCCAGCCGCCGCTCATCCGCACGGTGAAGCTCGGCGAGGGCTTCCAGGGCCAGAGCGCGCGCTGGCTGCACTTCGGCCTGGGGCGCGGCGCAGTGCTGGAAAGCGTGAGCGTCACTTGGCCGGGCGGAGCATTGGAGACCTTCACGGGCTGTGCGGCGGGCGGACCCTATTATATAAAGCAGGGCACCGGCACCGCCCGCCGCGCCCCACCCATCGGTTCAATCAGTCGGATAAGTCCGATCAATCCAATTTCTCCCACCCCCGGCTCCCCCGCCACCCTCCTCACCGGAAACCAAATTTGCCCGCCCTTCCCCGCGCTCTCCTACACCGGACAGCCCGTCACCTTCACCGACACCGACGGCCCCACCCTCGTCCACCTCTGGGACCTCACCTGCGCCGACTGCCTCCCGGAACTCAAAGCGCTCACCGCCGCCAAAGCCGAACTCGCCGCCGCCGGACTCCGCGTCGTGCTCATCAGCGCCGGTGCCGACGCTGCCACCACGGCCTTCCTCAAAGCCAACGCCATCCCCTTCCCCGCCGCCGCCGCCACGGACGAAACCGTGCGCCGCCTCCGCTACCTGCACGAAATCCTCTTCGGCTCCGACCTTCCCCTCCCGAATCCCGCCGGCCTCCTCCTCGACGGCACTGGCCACGCCGCCGCGCTCTACCGCGGCCCGGTTTCCATCGAGCGCCTCCTCGCCGACGTCCGTGGTCTCAGCACCCGCTGGCCGGAGCGCGCTGCCCTCACGCTTCCCTTCCCCGGTCAGTGGATGGATCCGCCCGGGCCGTCCAATCCTCTCACCATTCCCGGAGACCTAGCCGAAAAAGGCTTCCTCGACGACAGCCTGGCCGTCTTCCAGCGACACGAAAAAGAATGCGCCACCCAGCAGGGCTGCCCCCAGGTCCTCATGGCCCTCGCCTCCTCGTTCGAGAAGAAAAACCGCTTCGCCAACGCCATCACCACCTACCGCCTCGCGCACTCCTCCGCCCCCGCCTTCCCCGGTGCGCTGAACAACCTCGCCTGGCACCTCGCCGCCTGCCCCGATCCCGCGCTGCGCCGTCCCGCTGACGCGCTGCCGTTCATCGAAGAAGCCGTCGCCCTCACCAGGCGGCAGGATCCCGACCTCCTCGACACCCTCGCCACTGTCCACGCCGCGAACAACCAGTGGCCGCAGGCTGAAGCCGCTCTCGCCGAAGCCATCAGCATCGCCCGCGCTGCCGGGGCCGCTGCCGCCGTTGAGCACCTCGAAGCCACCCTCCAGCGCGTGAAACAGAAAAAGCCGTGAACGCCCGCCGGCCTGCGCCCGCAATTGACGCGAGGCACTACACCCTGCTATGCCTCTGCCGTGTCTCTGATTCATCTTGAAAATCTCACCCGCGGCTACGGCCGCAGGCGCGGTGTGGAGGGAGTGTCGCTTTCCGTCGCGGAGGGCGAACTCTTCGGCTTCCTCGGACCCAACGGAGCGGGCAAAACAACAGTCATTCGCGTGCTGCTCGGGTTCCTGCGCCCCTCGGGCGGGGCAGCCCGAATTTTTGGAAAGGACTGCTGGCGCGACAGCAAGGCGATCAAACAGGATATCGGCTATCTCCCCAGCAATCTGCGCCTTTCCTCATGGATGAACGGGGCGTCGGCGCTATCGATCTTCGGGTCGGTGCGCGGGCGCGACCTCGCCGGCCCGGGCCGCGACCTGGCAGATCGGTTCGATCTCGATCTGCGCGTGAAGGTGCGCGACATGTCGCTCGGGATGCGGCAAAAACTCGGGCTCATCCTCACCCTGGCGCACGCCCCGCGCCTGCTGGTGCTGGATGAACCCACGAGCGCCCTGGATCCCTTGATGCAACGAGCGCTGCAAGACCTGCTGCGGGAGCGGGCGGCAGCGGGACACACCGTTTTCTTTTCCAGCCACTCGCTCGGTGAGGTCGAGCAATTGTGTGACCGTGTAGCCATCGTGCGCGAAGGGCAACTCGTGGCCAATGAATCCCTCGCGGCCCTGCGCAACCGGGCCGGGCACGATGTCGTAATTCGCTGGCGCGACGGGACGGACACGCAGAGTCTCGCGGTACCTGAATTCCTGAGACTGACGCGAAGGGAAGGCACCGTCTGGCAAGGCACGCTCGACGGCCCGGCGCACCAACTGGTGGATTTCCTAGCCGGCCAGGCGGTGGAGGAGTTGAGCATCGGACGCCCTGACCTCGAGAGTCTCTTCGGCAGATTTTATCAGAAATCCGGGGAGGCGAGGCCATGAACCGCGGCCTGGTCAGACGCGCCTTTTACGAAATGTGGCCGTCCACGCTGTTGCTGGGACTCGTGCTCATGGGCGTGGAGGCGGCGCTCGCTTACGTGCTCCCCACATTCAGCACCCAGATCTCCGCAGACTGGCTGCAAATGGAGTTCGTGCGCAACATCATGCAGGCGATGCTGGGGACGGATGTCTCTGACCGCATCGGGCCACACCTGTTCCATGCCATGGCATGGGTGCATCCCGTCGTGCTCGCCCTAACGTGGGCTCACGCGCTGATCTGCTGCACGCGCGTTCCTGCCGGCGAGGTGGACAATGGAACAGCCGATGTCCTGCTGGGACTACCGGTCTCGCGCTGGAACGTATTCCTCTCCGAGACCTTCGTCTGGCTCATCTGCGGTGTCGCCATGATCGCTGTGGCACTGGCAGGAAATCTACTTGGTGGACTCGCGCTCGCGCCGGAACAGCGGCCCGCACTCGCCCTGGTCGTCCCCGTCCTGATCAACTTCTTTTGCCTCTACACCGCCGTCGGTGGAATCACCTGGCTGATCTCCGCCTTCAGCAGTCGCCGCGGACGGGCCATGACCATCGTGTTCCTGATCCTGCTTGTTCTATTCCTGCTCCACTACCTCGCGCAATTCTGGTCACCGTTGCAGAATATCGTGTTCCTGAGCCCGCTTCACTACCACCGTCCGGTGGACATTCTGAACAGCGGTGTCTGGCCGTGGGGTGACATGGCGGTGCTCAGTTGTATCGGAGGGCTGACATGGCTCGCCGCTGGCTTCGTGTTCGCTAGACGGGATCTGTGTACGGTCTGAATGACGTCAGCGCCCGTGCTTCAGCCAGCCACTGCGCTTCACTTCCCCTGCTTCGCGTCGCCGCGGCGTTTTTGAAAAGGAACACTCTCGGTGATCGCTAGGATCATGCTTTGGAAACTGTTTCCCTCCCTGGCCATGCGGGCGAGAATAGCATCAATGGCGGGGCGGTCGTATGGCTCTGTGCCCCGGCCCAGTGCGTAGGTGAGCATCTTCTTCACGAGGCTGCGCAGGTAGGTGTCCTTGCGATCGGTGAGGAAGATGTTGGTGAGATCGCCGGCATTGGAAAACTTCTGACCTGTGGTGAGCACGCCGCTGGCATCCACAGGCGACGGACCGTCGGTGTCGCGCCATTTGCCGATGGCGTTGAAGTTCTCCAGGCTGAAGCCCAGTGGATCAATGAGACTGTGACAGCCGGCGCAGCCAGGCTTGGTGCGGTGAGCTTCGAGGCGCTGACGCACGGAGGCGGTGGCTTCCACTTTCGCGCCTTCCTCCAGCGGCGGCACGTTCGGCGGCGGCGGCGGAGCGGTGATGCCGAGGATGTTCTCAAGAAGCCACTTGCCGCGCTTCACGGGACTGGTGCGGAGGCTGTCGCTGGTAATGGTGAGCACGCTCGCGTGGGTAAGCACGCCGCGCCGGTGCGTGGCGGGCTCTAGTTTCACCTGGCGGAAATCTCCGCCGCTCACGCCCCCGATGCCGTAGAACTTCGCGAGCGTTTCGTTGAGGAACGTGTAGTCCGCGCTGAGGAACTCCGTGACCGGTTTGTTCTGCTGCATGATGAACCAGAAGAGTTCCTCGGTTTCGCGGCGCATGGCATCGCGCAGGGCTGAGGAATATTCAGGAAAGCGCTGTTTGTCAGGCACGGTGACGTTGAGTGTGCGCAGTTCCAGCCACTGACCGCCGAAATTCTCGGGCAGCGCGCGGGCCTTCGGATCTTTGAGCATTCGCGCCACCTGCGCGGGAAGGTTGCTGCGCAATTGATTGCGGAAGGCGAGCGACAGCAGTTCGTCATCCGGCGTCGTGCTCCAGAGCCAGTAGCTGAGCCGCGAAGCCAGAGAAAATTCGTTCAGATCCACGATCTTCTGCGGGTTGCCCGCGTCCGGCTGCCACTCGATGCGGAAGAGGAAATACGGTGAGACCAGCACCGCCTTCATCGTGATGCGCAGGCTGTCGCGCCACGTTTCCTTCTCCTTCTGCGCGGACTTGAAGATCGTCATCAGCCGGTCCACCTCCGCCGGAATGGCCGCCCGGCGAAAGGCGCGATTGGCAAACTCCTGGAGGATGGCACGGGCGCCGGCATCGTTTTCGCCAAGCTTTCCGCCGGCACTGAAAATCCTTTCCGCAGCCGCGCCCAACTGCCGCGCGGTGCTCTTGAGCGGCCCCTCAATTTCCACACCCGCGAGATAGAGATTGCGATCCCGTCTCTTTGGATCAGTCGCCTTCTCATCATAGAAATCATTCAGGAATGCCACGCTCACCTTGTGCGTGCCGCGAGTGATTTTCACGGTGTCCTCCACGACCTGCGCCTTGTCGCGGGACGCAGCGGTGACGTCCGCTTTCTTCGCCGGACGATTGTCCACCCGCAGATCCAGTTTCGCCGGTTCATTGCCCGCCTGATCGCCCCAGACTTTGATCCGTATGGCATACTCTCCATCCACCGGCGCGAGGTATTCCATCGAGGCTTCGCCGGCAGAGGTGAACGCGCGGGAGGTCTTGTCACCGGGAACAGGCTGACCCTGACCGCGCATCCCGGCGGTGGTGAAGCCCGTCTTCACCGGCGGCCCCGGGCTTGCCGGGATTGCCTCCGTCAAAATACGATCCGCAGCGATGAGGTAACGCTCCATGAGAATCGGCGGCAGCGAGAGCACGTCGCCGATGTTGTCGAATCCATAACCCGCATCGTCCTGAGGAAATTCATCCGCCGGCCGCGAAGTAACGCCAAGCAGGTCGCGCACGGTATTATTATACTCCACGCGGTTGAGCCGGCGGATGGTCACACGACCCGGGTCCGGATTCGACGCGTCCACCGGATTGAGCAGATTATCGAGCCAGTGGACGAGCATCTCCCGCTCCTCTTTGGACGGCTGCGTTTTCTTATCTGTCGGCGGCATCGTCCACTGTTCGATGTGAAACATCGCGCCCATCCACAGCTTCCGGTTCTTCACGATCGCAGCCTCACTGGCATCGGCATCCAGCACCACGTCGCCCTTCTTCTCCCCGTCGCCATGGCAATCCCAGCAGTATTTCTCCAGCACCGGACGAATGTCTTTGGCGTAGGACTGCGCCGCAGGCTGCTGCGCTGCAGCAGTGGCGGCAAGGGCGGTGAGCATTAGGACGAAAACGGGTGAGGACAAGACAGCCATGAACAAAACCATACGGCGGGCATGCCGGGGTGTTTCAATCAGGATGATGGAGACATTCTCATCCGCAGGAGCGGCTCAGTCCTTGAAAAAGAGCAGCCCTCCCGTGAGCGCGATCCCGGCGACCCACAGCCACAGACCCGACGAAATGAAATAGGGATACACCATCAGCACCATGCTGATGACCAGACGCACCGGCTGAGCCTCGCGCTTAGCAGAACGAAACGCGATGATCCCAATGATGCTGAAGACCAGCATCGCGAGCAAGTCGGAGGGCTCAGGCATGGAAGAGCACTACGCCCGGCCTGCCTCCTTTGCGAATGGTATCACTTCACGAGGGTTTCCGGCTGCGGGAAGCAGGGGTAGCTGTTCCCGCCGTCGTGCCGGGCGTGAACCGCCAGCATTGCGCCTCAGTCGTTCTCAGCCGCGGCGAGGGCTTCGAGCTTCTCCAGGTCCAGCGCGCCGCCGCCGCGGAGATGGAAGTGCGTCACGCCTGCACGAAGCGTGCGGTAGAGGGCGGGGTCGGTCATGGCGAGGGCGGGCGGCACGTCGTGCTGCACGTAGCGCACCAGCGCAGCCACGTCCGCCCAGCGGCGTTCCTTGAGCCGGCGGCCGAGGAGTTCCGGCTGCTCCAGCATTTCCCGGGCGGTGAGTTCTTCTTCGCGGGCGGTCATAGTTTGAGGATGCGCAGATAGACGAGGTTTTCCAGCACTTGTTGCCGCGCCGGCTCCGGCAGGGTGGCGGCGCAGGTGCCCACCGCTTCCGCAGTGACTCCGTATTTGCCGGCGAGAAAAAGGACATAGTCGCTGGCCGGTAGCCAGACATCGATGTCGCGCGAGGACCGTCCCGGCATGGCCTCCAACAGACAGGCCGCCGAGCCCGACGATGCACAACTTCATGGGCGGCCCCTCCCGGCGGGTTTGGCGGGGTTGTTCAATTCCAGCGCGCCCGTGGCGAGGAGAAGCGGGAGTGTTTTCATGGCGAGTGAGAGTTGATGCCCCGGGGGAGATGCCGCACCCTTCACGGACGCGGCAGCAGGAGCACGGCGGTGGCGTTGTCGGTGAAGGTGACGCTCACGGCGGTGCTGCCGTTATCGCTGAGGCCGGCGGGCTGGCCGTCGGCGCCGCCACTGCCGCCGGGATGGGTGCCGGCGAAGCGGATGGAGGCGACGGTGCGCGGGTCGCCGACGATGGGGGTGTAGCTCTGGCCTTCGCGCAGCAGGAGGGTGAGCACGCCGGCGGGGCTGGTGTGCCAGAGGGTGTCGTCGTTTTCTGTGGTCACACCGGGGCCGGCGATTTCGGCCATGAAGACGATCTCGCCGGTGTCGTTGAGCGCCATGTTTTCCTGGCTGGAGCCAGGCGGGCCGCCATTGACGGAGACGAAGGTGACGCCGGCTCCTGCGCCAGGCGCGGTGTCGCCGGTGCGGACGACTTTGGTGAGGGCGGCACCGGCGGTGCCGTGCCAGATGCCGTCGCCAGTGTAGAATTCACCGGGCGCGGGCGCGGGAGCGGTGCGGGCGTGGAAGGCGACGCGGCCGGTGGCATTGATGAGCGGCGTGCCGAAGTCGTAGAAGACGGTGCCTGCGGGCGTGCCGGCTGCGGCATTGGCGGAGCGTGCGAGCAGCGCGAGTCCGTTGGCGGGGCCGGTCCAGATACCGTAGGCGGAGTCCGGCGTGATGAGGGTCGTGTCGAGCCAGGCGGTGAAGGCGATGCGGTTCTGCGCATTGATGACCGGGCGGGTGGCACTGAAGCGGTCCACGAAGCGGTGAAAGCTCACTCCCGCGGGCGTGCCGGGCGCGGTCATGCCGGTGCGCGCGGCAAGCGTGAGGCTGCCGGGCGATCCCGACCAGAGGGCGTAGTCAGAATTGGATAGTTGACCGGCGATCACCGACTGGCCGGCGGCATTGATGACCGGCGGCGAGTCCAGCGTGGCGATGGTCTCGCCGGGGGCGCCGGGCGCGGCGGCTCCGGTGCGCGCCAGCATTACGAGCGCGCCGGGCGTGCCGGTCCAGTAGCCGCGGTCGTTGGTGCCGTCCACATCCACGCCGGTGAGGGAGGCGAAGAACGCGCCCTGGCCGTTGTCGTTGAGCGCGGGGTTCGCCGTGAGGTTGTTGAACAACACGCCCGGCGCAGTGCCGGGCGCGGCCATGCCTTCGCGGGCGAGCAATTGCACGCTGCCCGCGGCTCCGCGCCAGAGGCCGCTGTCGTTGGAGAAGTCCACGCCATCTCCTGTCAGGGAGGCGGCGAAGGCGCTTTGCCCGGCGGCATTGAGCGGACGCGGGCCGGCGACGAAACTCCAGAAGTTGACTCCTGCGACGGTGCCCGGAGCCTGCTGCCCGGTGAGGGCGAGCGCCGCGGCGCTGCCAGAGCCGCCGGTCCACAGACCGACGTTGCCATCGGACAACGTGGCGGTGTAGCCAGCGAGGCCGGCGGCATTCAGTGACGGAGCTTCGCTGGTGAAAAGAAACGGCAGCGGCGCGCCCGGCACGGTGAGACCGCTCATCGCCACCGTTTGCGGCATGGCCACCGGATACACCTGCACGGTGAAGCTGCCGCTGGCCGTGCTCCCGTGGCTGTCGGCGACGCTCACGTTCACCGTCGTCGCGCCGAGCGGAAACACGCTGCCGCTGGCCGGAGTGCTCACCGGAGTGGGCGGCGGCGCGTCTTCTGTATCGGTGGCGGTGACGTTGAAATTCACCACCGCCCCGGCGGCGGAAGTGGCCGGCACCAGCAGGGGCGAGGCGGGCAATTGCAGCGTCGGCGGCGTATTGCCGCGACCGGTCAGCGCGATGTCGAACGTGCCTTCGTCCGCATCGTTGCTCACGATGCTCAGTGACGCGCTGCGGTTCCCCTCCCCGCCGGGGAAGAAGACGATGCGGAAGGTCAGCGACTCGCCCGGCGCGAGCGCCCCCGGCACTTGAAAGAAGCCGCTGAGCGGGAAGTCATCCGCGTGGGCACCGGTCACGGTGATGTCGTTCACGTTGAGCGGGACATTGCCGGTATTTCGGATCGTGAACCACCGCTCCGGCGCTTCGTTAAACGGATTGACCGTGCCGCAATGCACCGTCGCGCCGTCGCTGAGGTCTGTGCCCGCGGGCTGCTCCACCGTGATCTCCGGCGCCATGAACAGCGCGCCGCGACCGGTGAGCGGCAGTGTGAACACGCCTTCGTCAGGATCGTTGCTCGTCACCCGCAGTGTGGTGCCGCGGACTCCGAGCGCGGACGGCGTGAACGTCACCGTGAATTCCCGCACCTGCCCCGGGGCCACGCTCACCGGCAGCGGCGGCAGCGTGAGTCCGAAGTCTGCCGCCTCGCCGCCGCTCACTGCGATAGCCGAGACCTCCAGCGCCGTCGTGCCGCGGTTCTTCACCGTGAATGTTTTCGCCAGGTTCTGGCCCGTGAGCACGTCGCCGAAATCCACGGGCGTGAGGCCATTGGCCAGATGCACCGTCACCGGATGCGCCACGGCAATGGAAGGCCCGGGAAAAGCGGGCGACACCCGGGCGCGCAGAAACGCCTGCGGCAGCACCGGCTCGCGCAGGTCCACATTCACCCGCGCGCGCATCGTGCAGGTGGTGCCGTTGTTCGCCACTTCCTCCTCGGTGTAGCTCGCGGGCGTCCAGGTTTGCAGGTTTGTGCTATGCTCCAGTGTCACCGTCACGTCAGTCGCGGCCAGTGATCGCTCGTAGGTGAAGGAAAGGCCCGCGGGGTCCATGTAGCCCGTCATGCGCGGGCGGGAGCGCGGGTCGCGCGGATCGCTGCCGGTGGCGTATTCGATGAGGTTCGGGCTGCCGTCCGAGTCCGCATCCACGAGATCGCCGGAGACCGTCGGCAGGTCCGCAGCTTGGCCGAATGTCACGTCGCGCCAGAGATTGAGCGGGCTGTCGAGAGTGATCTCCGACATGATGAGACCGGCGTGGCCGCGCCGCGCCGCGCTGTAGCCGGAGGTGCGCAGGAGGCCGTGGCGCGGGAGGTTCAAATCGCGGATGCCCCAGCCGCCGGGCGTGCGGGCGCCGGGGCCGAGATCCTGCCACGCGCTGCCGTTGAACAGCGAGAAGCGCACATGCCGCAGTTCCGGCGCGGAGCCGCCCACGAGCCACTCGGCGGAGAAATTCCCGCGCGTGAAGAGTTCGCTCACCGCCGGCTCGTTCCGCAGCCTGGCGAGACCGCGCGAGGCCCGTCCGCCGAAGTGCGTGAAGTCGCCGCCCACGAGGATTTTCCCGTTCCGCTGCAAGGCCACGGCGCGCACGCTGCCCGGCACGTTGTCCCGCATAGCACCCGCGCCGGAGTCGAACATCTGCGTGCTTTCCAGCGTGCCATCCGGCAGCAGCCGCGCGAGGCCGCCGCGCGCTTCGCCGCCGATGGCCGTGAAGCTCCCGGCAATGACGATGCGCCCGTCCGCCTGGAGCGTCATTTCATCCACCTGCCGCACGCCAGTGGGATGGAACGTGGCCGCGCTTTCCTCCACACCCGACGGCAGCAGCCGCAGCAGTCCGCGCTCCGTGCCGGGGCCAAAGAAAATGCCGGCCACGAGGATCCTCCCATTAGGCTGCACGGCCACGTTAAAGTAATAGCCCTCGCCCGGGATCACCGGCGTGAACGTGTCATCGAGCACGCCGTTAGGCCGCAACCGCACGAGACTGCGCGCCGGCTGTCCATTCACTTCCTCGAAGACTCCGCAGAGCACGATCTTCCCATCCTGCTGCAAGGCCATCGAAGTGACCACGCCATCCACTTCACCCGTGAACTCCGGATCCAGCGAGCCATCGGCATGAAGCCGCGCGAGGTGCTGCCGCGGCTGGCCGTGCATCTGCGTGAAACTGCCCGCCACCACGATCTTCCCGTCCGGCTGGAGCAGCACGGCGTGAACCGACTGGTCCGGTCCGACGCCCGCGGGAAAGCCCGGCTCCAGCGCGCCATTCGCAGCCAGCCGCGCGAGGTGCTTCTTCGGCACTCCGGTCCACTGGAGAAAAGTGCCCGCCACCACGATCCGCCCGTCCGGCTGCACGGCCATCGTCTCCAGCAGCCCCGCCCCTGCGGCCAGTCCGGCGTTGAAGGTTTCCGTACTCTCCAGCGCACCGGTTTCATGGAAGCGCACGATCCCCTGCCGGGCTTCCGCGTCCGCCTGCGTGAATCTCCCCGCGGCCAGCACCTTGCCATCCGGCTGCACCGCCAGACAGGTGACCTCGCCATTGAGCGAAACCGCCGGACCGGCCCCGCCGCCCGCTGCGCTCCATGCCAGGTCCGGCTGCCCCTCCGGCGTGGTCGCCGGCACTATCGTCCACGAACGCCGCGCCGGCGTGGGGTCTATGTTCCCCGCCAGGTCCACCGCCGCCACCTGCAGCGTGTGCGGGCCGTTGCCCGGCGTCAGCGCCAGCGTGTCCAGAGGCGTGTCCGTCCACGCCGCGCCGTCCAGGCTGTAGCGGTAGAGCTGCGCCGGCTCGTCGGAGGAGAAATTGAAGCTCGCCGTGGTCGCACTCGTCTGCGCCGGCGGGCCGAAGATGATCGCCGTCTCCGGCGCCAGCGTATCCACCGGATAGCGCGCCACGTATTCCACATAGCTGATGCTGCCCCTGCTCTGCCGTGCGAGACCCCGCCCGCGCAGCCATCCCTGCTCCGGCAGCGTCAGGCCCGCGTCCGTGGTCCGCCACACGCCGCCCAGAAACACCACCGTGCGCAGCGAGGTCCACGTCTGTCCGTCCGGCGAAAAATCCAGCCCCGCCTGGTCC